>JADLFD010000687.1 GCA_020845805.1 Verrucomicrobiales bacterium
GCGTCGGGTGAGGCGCGGCAGGGGGCCTATCTGGCGATCGGTGGCGACGTGCGGCGTCTGGTGGATACCACGATGGACTTTCCGGTGCTGGGGCGCGAAGCGGCCCATGTGCAGGCGATCGGGGTCGACGGCACTGTGTCGGCCGTGCTGGTCGCGAACCGGTCGCTTTCGGCGGCGGTGGTGGTGCGCGTGACGGATGACGGCACGTTGACCGAGGTGATGAAGCTGGGGGATCTCATCCCTGGTACGACGGCGGAAGTGCGCACCTTCGGGCCTTTGGCCGTGAAAGACGGGGCCATCACTCTGTTTGCCTACGACCCTTCATTCGCCGTGCATGTGGTGCAATGGCGCGACGGCACGCGGACCCTCCTGGCCAAGCCGGGCATGGAAATCCCCGGGGTGGGGACGCTCTCGAGCATTGACTCCTCCGAGGTTCATCTGGCCGGGGACAAGGTTTTCCTCGACGGCCGCATGCGGCGCACGGAAGGCGGTGTCGTGTATGGCGTTTTCACCGCCAGCGCGGCGGGCCTGCAGTCAGTGCTGACGTCGCCGAAGCTGGATGCGCGGCGGATCAATGGGGTGAGCCTGATGCACGCGACCGAGCAACGCCTGCTGCTGGCGGTGCGCTTCGAGCAGGGCGGCGCGGCTTACGTGGCCAATGTCGGACCCGCCGATGCCGAGCCGCCGGTGCTGCTTCATTCTCGCGACGGACAGACGGGCCTGCGAGTGACCGTGCCGGCCGGGGCGATGCTGGAGGCGGCCCAGGCTTTGAACGGCGTGTGGCAGACCCTTCCCGGAACCGGGGAGGTCCTGATCCCCTTCGACAGCGCGGCGCGGTTCCTGCGACTGAAGCGACCCTAGACCTGGGCCCGGTCGACGTGTCCTGGCCGGGACCCGCCTCCCTTCCATTCCCACCTTAGAACGCACACTCCATGAAAACCCACCCCACCCCCCCATCCCACCGCCTCACTCGCTCCGCCGGCCGGCCGGGAACGCTTTGCGTTTTGGCGATCGTCCTCGGGCTCGCGCGCGGCCTCGTCGCGGCGCCGGTGGTTTACACCGTGGACCCCGACCGCAGCACCATCTCACTGGGCGGCAAAGTGGTGGGGGTGACCCTGGAAGCGCAGGGACCGGGCGGGCTCGTCACCGCGTACGAGGGTGCCATCCATGCCGATCTCTCCGACACCTCGATCACCTTCACCGCGGGAGGCACAGTCAAGGCGCGCAATTCGGGCAACTGGGCCCCGGGCACGGGCGGTGCCGACGGCACGGCGCCGGCGAATTACGGCGGCAAGGCCACTTCGGCGCTCGCCAACGCCACCGCAGCGGCGCGTGGGATCCAGTTCAAAGCCACCAGCGGACCCCTGCCTCTCACGGGCGGTTCATTCCAATCCGCCGGGGTGTCCTTTCAGTTCCCGGACAGCGGCGAATCGGTGGTGGATTATGTCACCGTGGGATTCCTGTCGCAGAAGAGCGCGTTCAAATTGCTGGGGTTGGCCACCAACAACGTCACCGGCGTCGCCACTCTCGTCACCAGCGGCACCACGGAGACCCTGACCGTCCCGGTCGATGCCACGCTCTCCGCGACGCTGCTCTTTCCGGGCGACGTGCAGTTGGTGTTGCAGGGACAGATCGTCGCCACGCGCACCGTGGATTCTGGTGGTGGGGGCGCGACGTTCGATTCCTACCTGGCCGCCAAGTTTCCCGGCGTGACCGATCCCGCCATCGTTGGGCCGACGGCCGACGGCGACGGCGACGGGCTCCCGCTGTTCGTGGAGTACGCCTTTGGATTGAACCCCGTCCTGAGCGAGCCGGCCTTCGCACCGCTGAAGATCGTGCTCGCGCCCGGGGACACCACGCGTCGCGTGCTGGAATACGCGCGCCCCGCGGGGTTGGCGGGAATCACGTACCGATTCGAGGTCTCCACCGACGCCATCCATTGGACCCCGCTGGAGTCGACGCCCGAGATCACTCCTGGCGCGGACGGTCGTGAGACGTTGAAATGGGTGGATAACGCGCCGGTGATTCCGGGCAACGCACGCCTGGTGCGTCTGACGGTCAGCAAGCCGTAGCGTGGCCACTCGCGTTGCGCGTGGCCTTGTGTGGCGACGCATCGGGGTCGTCGAGTGAACACGGCGACCCGTGCCGCCGGCGGGGGACAAAACCCGTCCCAGCCAGGTCGGTGATCGGACGCTAGCCAAAGTCGTCAGGCTCGGGTCAAGATGCCTCCGAAATGCCAGTGCTTGCGCGTTTTTCGTTCGGGATCGGGGACCGGTTCGCCCAGCAGGGCAAAGCGCAGTTGCGTGCGTTCCGGAAGCTCGAGGAAGCCGGTGTCGTCGTGGTGCCGGTTTGGAACAAGTCCAACCGCGAACACACCTTCATCGGTTCGGAACCGCAGAGCGTGCTCGACGAGGCGCGGGGTGCCGTCGAAGCGCTCGACTGGAAGCACGCCTGGCACGTCGACGCCGATCATATCCGGCTCGATACCGTGCACCGGTTTCTGTCGTCCTCGGATTTCTTCACCATCGACGTCGCGGACAGCATCGGTCGTCCGGCCGCGGAGGCCGACGTGGTGGCGTTTGTGGACCGGCATCCCGAGCTCCTGGGCAGCGTTTCCGTGCCCGGGCTGGGGTCGGATCTGCAGACCACGCGCGAGGACGTGACGCGGGTGGCGTCCAAGTATCTCCTCGCCGTGCAAGAGGCGGGCCGCATCTACCGCGCCATCTCCGGGCGCAAGGGGGGCTTCATCGCGGAAGTGTCGATGGACGAGACCGACACGCCGCAGACGCCGCGCGACCTGCTCGTGATCCTGGCCGCACTGGCCGATGAGGGTGTCCGGTTGCAGACCATTGCACCCAAGTTCACCGGGCGATTCAACAAGGGCGTCGATTACGTGGGCGATCTGGCCCAGTTCGAGCGGGAGTTCGTCGATGACCTGGCGGTGGTGGCCTTCGCCGTCGCGCGCTACGGGCTGCCGGCCAACCTCAAGCTCAGCGTTCATTCGGGCAGCGACAAATTCTCGCTCTACCCGGTGATCCGCCGCGCCTTGCAGCGCACCGGTGCCGGGTTGCATGTGAAGACCGCGGGGACCACCTGGCTCGAGGAGTTGATCGGGCTCGCGGAGGCCGGCGGGCCAGGGTTGGCCATGGCGAAGGAGATCTATCACGCCGCGCTCCAGCACGTGGATGAACTGTGCGCCCCCTATGCCAGCGTCATCGATATCCAGCGCGCCAAACTCCCGTCCGCCTCCGAGGTGGGTGGCTGGACCGGCACGCGCTTTGTCGGTGCGCTCCGTCACGTGCCCAACCATCCGGACTTCAACCCAAGTTTCCGGCAGTTGCTCCACGTGGCATTCAAGTTGGCCGCGGCCAAGGGCCGGGGCTACCTCGACATCGTCCGCGCGAACGAAGAAGTGGTCGGCCGCAACGTGACCGAAAATCTCTTCGACCGGCACCTGAAGCCGTTGTTTCTCGGCTGAACCTCACCCTCCCTGGCGCGGGTGAGGTTCCACCGCCATCCGCGTCGGTTCCCGCTTACCCGTATGCACACAAGATCTCTCGGTCGTACCGGGCTCCAGTTGCCCATCCTCGGGTTCGGGGCTTCGTCCCTGGGGCAGGAGTTCCGTCGCATCACCCTCGAGGACGCCCTCCGCAGCGTGCGCGTCGCGCTGGAGTGCGGCTTGAACTTCATCGACACCTCGCCTTTCTACGGGCGAGGCATGAGCGAGGTGTTGCTCGGGATGGCCCTGCGTGACGTGCCGCGCGACCAGTACTTGCTCTGCACGAAGCTGGGTCGATACGACCTCACGCATTTCGACTTCAGTGCCCGGCGCGTGGCCGAGAGCGTGGACGTCAGCCTCCATCGGATGGGCGTCGACCACGTGGATATCATGCTCTGTCACGACATCGAGTTCGTGCCCATGCAGCAGATCGTGGACGAGACCCTGCCCGCGCTGCGTCGTGCGCAGCAGGCCGGCAAGGTTCGGTTCATCGGGTTCAGCGGCTATCCCCAGAAGATCTTCCGCTTCATCTGCGACCAGACGGACGTGGACTGCGTGCTGAGCTACCACCAGCACACCTTGCAGAACACCCGATTCAGCGAGGAGACCGTCCCCTACCTGGCGGCCAAGGGGGTGGGGGCCATGAACGCCGGCCCGTTCAGCGCCCGGCTTCTGACCCACGCGCCGCTGCCGGCCTGGCTGAAGGAGCCCGAGACGGTGAAGGCCGCCGCGCGTCGTGCCGCCGCCCTGTGCGCCGAACGCGGCGTCGACATCGCCAAGGTCGCGCTGCAGTTCAGCCTGGAGCACACGGGCATCGCCACCACCATCGCCGGCAGCGCCAACCCGGAGAACATCCGGCGCTGGGCGCAGTGGGCCGCCGAACCGCCCGATCTCGAACTGCGCGCGCGCGTGCTGGAGATCTTCCGCGAAGTGCACAACCTCGGGCATGCCGAGGGGCTCCCCGAGAACAACTGAAGCGCCGCCGCGACACGCACCATGAAGGCCCTGCAATTCGAGAAGCCCCAGGCGATCCGCATCATCGACGTGCCCGAGCCGCCGGCGCCGGGTCCGGACCAGGCGCTGGTGCGGGTGCACCAGGTTGGGATCTGCGGCACCGACTATTCCGGGTACCTCGGCAAGATGCCGTTCTTCTCCTACCCGCGCATTCCGGGCCACGAACTCGGGGTGGAAGTGGTCGCGGTGGGGGGCGATGTCACGCAGTTCGCGCCGGGGGATCGGTGTTCGGTGGAGCCGTATCTCAACTGCCAAGGCTGTTATGCCTGCCGTCGTGGTCACACCAACTGCTGCGAGCACAACCAGACCCTCGGCGTGCATTGCGATGGCGGTTTGCAGCGCCTGTACACGGTGCCCGCGCGCAAGCTGCACCGATCGCGTTCGCTTGGATTCGAGCAACTCGCGCTGGTGGAGACCCTGGCCATCGGTTGTCACGCCGTGAACCGCGGCGCGCCGCAACCGCGCGAGACGATCCTGGTCTTGGGCGCCGGTCCCATCGGCCTGTCGGTGATCGAATTCGCACGGCTGAGCGGCGCGCGGACGGTGGTCATGGATACCAACGAAGCACGACTCGCCTTTGTCAGGGAGAGGATGGGAATCCGAGACACCCTGGTCGTGCGCGGCGATGGTGCGGAACTGAAGCAGTTCACCGACCTCACCGGCGGCCAGTTGGCCGATGTGGTGGTGGACGCCACAGGTTCTCATCTGTCGA
>JADLFD010000688.1 GCA_020845805.1 Verrucomicrobiales bacterium
CGGACGGTAAGGAACTGTGGAACTACGAGATTGGACAGCCCGTCCAGGCCTCGCCCGCAGTCGTCCAAGGTCACTTCCTCATCGGCGCCGAAGACGGCGTCATTTACGCCTTCGGCCCCCCATGAGCACCGCCTCCCCCACCTCCGCGCCACCCGTTCAGAAGGAAACCACGGCTGGCAACTATTTCGTTTCCAACTACCCGCCGTTCGCCTTCTGGACCCCTGCCGCCGTGCCCGAGATCGAAGCGGCCCGTCTCCGCCCGCCCTTGCCGGGCAATCCGCTCGGGGTCTACGTCCATATCCCCTTCTGCCGGAAGCGCTGTCACTTCTGCTACTTCAAGGTCTACACCGACAAGGATTCGCAGCAGATCCGACACTACCTCGAAGCCCTCCTCCGCGAACTCGACACCTACGCCTCCCAACCGTTCGTCGGGGGGCGCCATCCGCGCTTCGTCTATTTCGGCGGGGGCACGCCCAGCTATCTCTCCGAAAACCAACTCGAACTGCTCTTCCAGGGGCTCCAGGCCAGACTGCCCTGGGACCAGGTCGAGGAAGTCACCTTCGAGTGCGAACCCGGCACCCTCACCGACCACAAGCTGGAAACACTGCGCAAGCTGGGCGTGACGCGACTCAGCTTGGGCGTCGAACACTTCGACGATCACATCCTCGAGATCAACGGACGGGCCCATCGCTCCAAGGAAATCGAACGCGCCTACCGGCACGCGCGCCAGGTCGGATTCCCCCAGATCAACCTCGATCTCATCGCCGGCATGGTCGAAGAAACCGAGGACAAATGGCGCATGGCCGTCGAACGGACACTCGAACTGCAGCCGGACTCGGTCACCATCTACCAGATGGAGGTGCCCTATAACACCACCATCTACCAGCACATGAAATCCGAGGGACGCCTCGTGGCTCCGGTCGCCGACTGGGAAACCAAACGACGCTGGGTCCACGACGCCTTCCAAACCTTCGAACGCGCCGGGTACACCGTCGCCAGTGCCTACACCGCGGTGAAGGACAAGGCTCGGACACGCTTCGTCTATCGTGACTATCTCTGGGCCGGTGCCGACCTCCTCTCGCTCGGGGTCGCCAGTTTCGGACATATCAACGGGACCCACTACCAAAACCTCCACGACTTTCAGCCTTACACCGACGCCGTCACGCAAGGCCGACTCCCGGTCTTCCGCGCCCTCACACCCCAGGAGGACGAACGCTACATCCGCGAGTTCATCCTCCAACTCAAACTGGGCTCGGTGAGCGCGGCGTACTTCACGCAGAAGTTCGGCACCGATCCGCGCACCCGCTTCGCCGCACCACTCGCCACACTCGAATCCTGGGGCTTCCTCCGGCATGAAGGCGATCGCATCGAGATCAACCGCACCGGCCTGCTCCAGGTCGACCGGCTCCTCCACGAGTTCTTCAAGCCGGAACACCGAACCGGACGGTATGCCTGACCCGATCCAGTCTTCCGGGAAGCCGCTCGCCCCTTCCCTTGGGAAGCAGTCGTTTGCCTTGCTCCTCCTCCTCGCGGTGGGCGTCCTGGCCGGCCCAGGAGCCGTTGGCCAGGAGGCACCGCTGGAAATCCACGTCGCCCCCCAGGGTTCCGACGCGAACCCCGGCACCAGGGATCAGCCGTTGCAGTCGCTCGAAGCCGCGCGCGAGGCGGTGCGCGCCCGATTGCGCGACATGCGCTCCGGCAACCGCGCGCGGGCGCCCATCACGGTGTTGCTCGCCTCGGGCGATCACCGGCGAAACCACGCGCTCCTCCTCGGCCCCGAGGATTCCGGGGCCCCCGGTGCTCCGGTGACCTGGACCGCCGCACCCAACGCCACCGTACGACTGCTCGGGGGCACCACGCTCCTCCACTTTCAGCCCGTCACCGATCCCGCGCTCCGGGCGCGACTGCCCGCCGAGGCGCGCGCTCAGGTCGTCACGGCCTCCGCCGAGTTCCTCGACTCCAAGGACCCCGCCACCCTCGCCTCTCGCGGCTTCGGCCGCGGCGTTCAGGTCGCGCATCCCGAGCTTTTCCATGGCGGCCGGCCCATGCCTCTCGCCCGCTGGCCCAACGAGGGCACCTTCACCCACATCGCCGGATTCCCTCAGGACCGCGCCCAAGGCGATGATCACGGAGGCAGCATTGGCACCCTCCCCGCCGGCTTCACCCTGGACACCGACCGACCCCGCCGCTGGGCCGATCTCACCAATGTCTGGGTCCACGGCTATTGGGCCTGGGATTGGGCCAACTCCTACGAGCGCATCACGTCGTTCGACCCTGCCACGCGCCTCCTCCGCACCGCGCCACCCCACGGTCTCTACGGGTTCCGCCAAGGCCAGCGCATCCACTTCGTCAATGTGCTGGAGGAACTCGACGCCCCGGGCGAATGGCACCTCGACCGCGCCGCACAACGCGTCTGCTTCTGGCCCCCCCCCGAAACCAGGGCCGCCGAAACCCTGCTCTCCAGCCTGGCCGAACCCTTCCTCCGCTTGCAGGACGCCTCGCACGTGGAGATCCGCGGTCTGCTCCTCGAGGCCACTCGCGCCACGGGCATCGAAATCGTCGGCGGCACCTCCAACCAGGTCGTGAGTTGCCTGCTGCGCAATCTCGGAAACCATGGAGTCGACGTTCAGGGCGGGTCTCACCATGCGATCCTCGCCTGCGACATTCTCGACACCGGGGACGGCGGTGTCTCGCTCACCGGCGGCGATCGTACCACCCTGCGCCCCTCCGGCCACGTGGTGGCCAACTGCCGCTTCCAACGCCAGGGCCGCTGGTCGAAGTGCTATGTCCCCGCCATCCACCTCCAAGGCGTCGGACACCGCGCCGCCCATAACCTGATCCAGGATCATCCGCACTGCGCGATCCTCTACTGGGGCAACGATCACCTGATCGAGTTCAACGAGATCCACCACGTCGCGCTCGAAACCGGTGACGTGGGCGCCATCTACACCGGCCGCGATTACACCTTCCGCGGCAACCGCATCCTCCACAACTTCATCCACCACGTCGGCGGCGTCGGCATGGGTTCCATGGGCGCCTACATGGATGATTGCGTCTCGGGCACCGAGATCCGCGGCAATGTCTTCCACCACGTCCAGCGCGCCGCCTTCCTCGGCGGCGGCCGCGATCATCTCGTCGCCAACAACGTCTTCGTCGACTGCCACCACGCCGTCGAACTCGACGGACGCGGCCTCGATCGCTCCCCGGTCTGGCGCTCCATGGTCGACGAGACCATGCGCTCGCGCCTCAACGACGTTCCTCTCGAGCTCTATCGCCAACGCTATCCCGAACTCAAATCCCTCGACGCCGCCTATGGCCCCCCCGGCGGCCCCGCCCTCACCGGCACCAACTTCCTCGGCGTCCCCCCCTCCCCGAATCGCGTCGAACGAAATGTCTGCGTCGGTCCCTGGCTGCGCACGGGCTGGAATGCCACCACCAACCACCTCCACCTCGAGGCCAACCTCGTGACCGACGATCCCCGGTTCGTCGCCCCCCTCCCGGAAACCGCGCGCGCCACCGACTTCGCCCTGCGCCCCGATTCCCCTGCCTGGGCCCTGGGCTTCCAAGCCATTCCGCTCTCCCGGATCGGTCTCCAACCGGACCCCGA
>JADLFD010000689.1 GCA_020845805.1 Verrucomicrobiales bacterium
CCCCAGCGAGCCGTGCTCGTCGCCGACGATGAGGAAACCATCCGGCGGCTCCTCGATTACAACCTGCGAAAGCAGGGATTCCATCCGGTTCTGGCCCGCGACGGGCGCGAAGCCATCGAACTCGCCTCCGACGATTTCGCCTGCGCGCTGGTCGACCTGAAGATGCCCGAGGCCGACGGCATGGCCGTGCTCGCGCATTTCCGCAAACACTTCCCCGAGGTGCCGGTGCTCATCATCTCCGCGGTGGGGCAGGTGCGCGACGCTGTGGCGGCGGTGAAAGCCGGCGCCTTCGAATACCTCACCAAACCCTTCGATCTCGACGAACTGGTCGCGCTCGTCCTGTCCGCCTCCCGCCTCGGCCGTGCCCTGCAGGAGAACCGGCAATGGCGCGACACGGTGGCCCCCACGGTTCCCGACACCGGATTCGCCGGAGGCTCCGCGGCTTCCCAGAAGATCCTCGAGGCGGTGGCGCGCGTGGCCAAACTCGACGCCACGGTGCTCCTCACCGGCGAGAGCGGAGTGGGCAAGGGCCTCCTCGCCCGTCTCATCCACCGCGCCAGCCCCCGTGCCGCCGCCCCCTTCGTCACGGTTTCCTGCCCAGCCCTCCCGCGCGAGCTGCTCGACTCGGAAATGTTCGGACATGAACGCGGCGCGTTCACCGGCGCCCTCCAACGACGCGTCGGACGCATCGAAATGGCCACCGGGGGAACCCTCTTCCTGGATGAAATCGGCGATCTCCCGCTGCACCTCCAACCGAAACTGTTGAACGTCCTGCAGGATCGACAGTACCAGCGGCTCGGGGGTTCGCAGGTGCTCTCCGCCGACATCCGCCTCGTCGCCGCGACCAATGTCGATCTGGCGGAGCGCGTCGCCGCACGCGAGTTCCGGGAAGACCTCTACTACCGCCTCAACGTCATCCCCATCCACGTGCCGCCGCTGCGCGAACGCACGGACGACCTGCCCGCCCTCGCCCGCGGCATCCTCGACCGCATCGCGCGCGAACGCCGCACCACGCCACTCGAACTCGCGCCAGAGGCCCTCTCCCAGCTCCAATCCTACCGGTGGCCGGGAAATGTGCGGGAACTGGAAAACACGCTCGAACGCGCCTCCGCGTTCACCGACGGCCCGCTGATCCAGGCCGCAGATCTCGGCCTGCACTCGCCGCCCCCCGCGGGACCGATCACCGCCGCCCCTGCGGCGGTCCCCGGTCCGGGGTCGATCGAGCCCGCTGTCGGAGGCATCCCCCTGGATGATCTCGAGCGCTTCGCCGTGACACAGACGCTCGCGCTGTGCGGAGGCAACAAGGCCGCCGCCGCCCGGCGCCTCGGTATCACCGAGAAGACGATCTACAATAAAATGACGCGCTACGGGCTGCGCTGACTGCCCGGCGCGGCACCCGAGCTGAGGAGGTGGCGCAATGTGATCCTCCGATCCGAAGGGCCCAGCACAGACCCCCCGGTTGAGACCGGATCCAGCCCAGATTCCACCTCCTCAACTCGACCGCCGCACCGCCCCGGTTCCCTACTGCCCATGTTCCGCGGCCGGGGATGCCGGCAACGTCAGCACGAACTCCGCGCCCTTCCCCCGTCCCGCGCTTCGACACACCAGGGTCCCACCCAACTCCTCCGCCGCGCGGCGACCGGAGTGCAGCCCGAACCCGTGGCCTTCCTTGCGCGTGGTGTAGCCCCGCTCGAAAATCCGCTCGATCAGCTCCGGGGCTACCCCGATGCCGTTGTCGATCACCGACACCTGCATCTGGCCCTGTTCTCCCACTGCGGTGCGCACCCGCAGTTCCTTCACCGTCGCGCCCCCCTCGTCCAAGGCGTACTTCGCGTTCCGAAAGAGATTGATCAGGATCTGCAGGACACGATGCCGGTCCACCACCACCTTGGCCGTGGGGGAAAACTCGCGCACCACGCTCACGCCATGCCGCTCGAACGCGGCCTCGTTCATGCGGAGCGCGTCCTCCACCAACTCCGGCAGCGACAGAATCTCGCGCGTTCCCGCCAGGCTCGAATAGCTCTGCTGCATGGCGATCACCTCCTTGATGTGCTCCACCCCACGCCGCAGCCCCGCCACCTCCGCACGCAACCGCTCCTGCTGCTGCCGCATGTGCTCCACCACCACCTCCAGGTAGGACGTGATGCCGCGTCCGCGCGGATCTTCCGCCATGAAATCCCCCAACCGCTCGGCGTTGTCGCGCAAGATGCCCGCCAGCTTGGAGAGATTCTCCACCGGCGACTGGCGAAGTTCGTCTTCGATCAACGTGGAGGACACGTTCACGCTGTTGATCACGTTGCCCACGTTGTGGAGCACGCCAGACGCCACCTCCGCCACCCCAGACAGCCGCGCAGAGATGTCCTTCTCGCGCTGAAGTTCGGCACCGAGATCCACCTCGCGCCGACCCATTCCCGCCGGCCAACCCAGCGCATACACGCATCCCGGCGGCGCCACCGCCGGACGGAACAACTCCACGTCCATCGACCGCACCTGCCCCTGCGGGCTCAACACCTGCATCGGCACCACCACGCGTCCCACCTCCTCCTGGGCCACGCGCCGGCACCACTCGAAATAGACCTGGCGGGAGTCGGGGACGAGAAGGCCATGGAAACCCATGATCTCCGCCTCGTCCCGCGACCATCCCGTCCATCCTTCCGCGGCTTGGTTGAACAGCAGCACCGTACCCGTGACGTCATGGGCGAACATGGGAATCCCCGAGTGATTCACCAGGTCACTCGCCATTCGTTCGTTGTATTCAGTTTCGCCCATGATTGCTGTCGGACGCTCCGACCCTCGCGGGTCTCCCGTCCTGGAGAACACGAACCCCTCTCGCTTGAGGTTCTCATTCCCGTCGCCTCCACCGCGGCAGGCACATTCCCCATCGCAATCCGCGTGCCAGTACCTGCCGGACACGAAATCCACGCTCCCCAGCACAATTGCGTCCCGCCGATCCCCACGCCTCCCGGCACCACGGTATTCCGTACCGGAGCGGACTCCCCCAGGTCGGGAATCCTTTCCGTCACGGATTGGCGCACGCCGTTTCGCGCCTGCGACGCCGCTTAGAGCCCGCGAACCGAAATCCCCGCACCGCGGCGCCACCTTCCCACCCCACCACTCCGATCCCCCACTAAGCGACCGCCCTATGCGGAGCTGGCGCACGCACCCGAGCAGGCGGACCTGCACGTAGCGGCCGTGGTATCCCGCCCTTCACGGTTTTAGTTCCTGACACTCCCGGTCGATCCCTCTAGGGAACGTCATGACCCCTGCTCCGTCTTCCTCCGCCTGCGACGTCCCCGCGACGACTCGCACGCCTCGCCTCGCCGATTCGGCCGGGGCGGACAGGGAGGATCTGCGGCGCGTCATGGAGGCGCAGCAGGTCTCCCTCGACGAACTGCAGCACCTGACCGCCCAGCTTCACCAGCAGCGCGAAGAATTACGCCAGGCCAACGAACTGCTCCGCGCACGCAACGCGGTCCTCCAGGAAACCCAGGGAGCACTCCAGCGAAGCGAAGCCGCGGCGCGTCTCGTGGGACTGGTCGCTTCCCGCACGCACAACGGCGTGGTCATCACCAACGCGGAAGGAGGCGTGGTCTGGGTCAACGAGGGATTCACCCGTATCACGGGCTACACGCTGGAGGACATCGCCGGACGTCGACCCGGCCACCTGCTCCAAGGGCCGGGCACCGACCCGGCCACCGTGGCCTACATGCACCACCAACTCGCGCTGCAACGCGGGTTCACCACCGAGATCCTCAACTACGCGCGCAACGGCCGCCCTTACTGGGTCGCCATCGAGGTGCAACCCGTCCGGGATGAGCGCGGCACTCTGACCCACTTCCTCGCCATCGAGACCGACATCACCCACCGTCGCGAGGCCGAGGAGGCGCTTCGCGCGGAAACCGAGGTCCACACCACCACCCTCGCCAGCATCCTCGACGGAGTCATCGCGGTCTCCCCCGACGCCTGCGTCCAGATCCTGAACCCCGCGGCCGAAGCCCTCACCGGTTGGCCCCTCGCGCTCGCTCTGGGACGTCCGCTCGCCGAGGTCCTGCGACTCACCGACGAGGACGGTTCCCCGGCCCCCGACCTCCTCGCCGAGGCCCTGTCGCGCGGGGC
>JADLFD010000690.1 GCA_020845805.1 Verrucomicrobiales bacterium
AGGCGTCGGGTTGGGAGTGGAGCACCGCCTGGGCGTAGGGGCCATGGGCCTGGGGTGGATTTTGGCGAGGGCGTTCGGCCACGCGCTCGAGGAGGCCGAGCAGGGTTTCGACGATGCGCGGTTCGGCCTGGGTTTCGAGGCCGGCGGTGCGGGCGGGCCAGGTGGTGTAACCGCCGAGGTGATGTTGTTCGGGTGGCGGAATGTAGCCTTCGGCACCGTTGGCCAGTTCGATGTTGAACGTGAGAGGCAGGGGGCTTTGGGCTTTCAGTTTCAGTCCGGTGAGGGCGAAGACTTCGTTGGGGAGCGCGGCAATGCCGACGTCACCGAGGCGCAAGGCTTGGAGGACCAATTCGGTGCTCTGCCGTTGGTGGAGATGGAGGGCCTCGAGCGCGTAGATCTGGGGCAGGGTCTGAGGGAGTTGGCCGGCGAGGGTCGCGGCCATGGTTCGTGCCCAGGCCAGGCGGTCGGGACCCGGCGTGCGGTAGTCGAGTTTCAGACGGCTTTCCGCCATGCGCAACGGAGCCTCGCGGCGGAAATGGAGGGTGCGGTAGGACTGGGCGACCAGGTCGGCGATTTCCCGGGCGTAGGCGTCGTACCCGATCTCCCGGGCGGGGGCGCCATAGTCCATCCACATGAGATCGCCGCTGGTGCCTTGGGACATGATGGGCACGAAGGCGGGAGTATTCGTCGGGTTCACGGCGGCGTCAGAGGGGGCGAGTGCCTGCGAAAGGTGCTGAGCGAAGCGGCCGTAGTAATCCGAGGAGAGCAAGGGCGAGCCGTAGTAGTGTTGAGAGAAATTGGCGAGCAACGCGATGGGGTGCCCGTCGAGGGAACGAAACGCCACGACGGAAAGCCCGGGGTCCACCGGACCCGAAGGTCCCACGGCGTCGGGACTCACGTGTCCGGGGTGCATGTGAGCGCGGACGGTGGGTTGTCCGAAGGGATCGTTGAGGAGGCGGTCGGGACGCCGGATCCAGCGTCGGTTGAACGTATGATGCCAGGCGTTGGTAGAGGCCCAGGCGACCTCCGCAGGCGCGAGTTGGCGGTGGGCGTGGACGATGGCCTCGGCGATGGGGCCGGGGAGGAAGGCGGCGTAACGCGGGTCTTCGCGGCTGCCGAGACAGCCCATGGCGGCGGGCGCGGAGTGGGTATGGGTGGCGGAGATGAGGATGCGATCGACGGGGATACCGGTGCGGCGATGCGCGATCTCCTTGGCGCGGTCGATGAGATCGCGCGGCATCATGCACGTGTCGACGACTGCGATCGCCACGGTTTCGGGGCCGGATTGGATGACCAGGGCGCGGGCGTGGAGGCGGTCGACGGTCTGGGTGGCGGAACGTTCCGTGAACATCGCGTTCACGATCACGGGGGAGTGGGTGGGGGAGATGTCCGCCACCGCCGCGCCGGCACGGAGCGAAGGCCCGGGTGCTGACTGAGCCTGGGTCTGAGCTTGGGCCTGGGGAACCCGCAGGAAGTTCCCGAGCGTCGCGAGGGTCAGCGCGAGGGCGGCGGTGAGCAATGGGCAGCGCATGAAAGCAGGTTCGCGGGTGAGGGAGCGAGGGTTGGGGACCATGACGCATTCGTCGAGGCGGGAGTCGTTCCCTGACTCAGATGTGAGTCCGCGATGGATGGCGTTGGCGAATGGGGTGAGCGGAAGCGGTCGAGCGAGTGAGCGCCGTCTCACGACGGCGGCTACAGAACGGAACGAGGAGGTAGACGCGGACGTGAGTCCGCGCTGGATGGTGTTGGCGAATGGGTTGAGGGGAAGCGGTGGAGCGAGCGAGCGCCGTCTCACGACGGCGGCTACGGAACGGAACGAGGAAGTAGCCGCGGACGTGTAGTCCGCGCTGAATGGCGTTGGCGAATGGGGTGAGCGGGAGCGGAGGTGTGAGCGCCGTTTCCACGACGGCGGCTACGGAAGGGAGTGAGAGATCGAGGGTGGGCGGTTCGCCACATTTCTGCGTCGGGCGGACCTCCGTGACCCCAGATTGGCTCCGTCAAATCGATCCCGCGGTGTGCTCATGGCCCCGGTGTAGGTCCGGGGGGCGCTCTCCTGCGGCAGGACAACCAGGCTTATGAAGCATCGGACTTCGCTCTCACGTCGCTCGTTTTTACGCGGCACGTTGCCGGTGGCGGGCGCGCTGGCCTTTCCCCAAATCCTCCCGGCAGCGACCCTCGGGAGAGGGGGCCACACCGCCCCCAACGACCGCCTCGGCGTGGCGGTGATCGGGTCGGGAGATCGGGCGCAGGACGTCATGAACGGCTTCCTGGCGCAGTCCTCGTGCCGTGTGGTGGCGTTGGCGGACGTGAAGCAGGACATGCTCGCCGCCGCACACGCCAAAGTGGCCGCGCGATATCCGAACCCGGCCTGCGGATGCTTTCAGGACTTCCGCGAGATGCTGGAGCAGCCGGGAATCGATGCGGTGCTGATCGGGTCCCCGGATCATTGGCATGTGCTGCATGCCATGGCGGCGGTGCGGGCGGGCAAGGATGTCTATGTGGAGAAGCCCCTGGGCTACACCCTTGGCGAGAGTCTCGCCTTGCAACGCCAGGCTCAACGGCGGCAGCGGATCTTCCAGTTTGGCACGCAGCAGCGGTCGGACCGGAAATTCCGCCAGGCTTGCGAGTGGGTGCGAAATGGGTGCGTGGGCGAGTTGCGGCATATCAATGTCTGGGCCCCAGGCAGCACGCCGGGCGGGTCGACACGCCCGGTGCCCGCGCCGCCGTCGCTGAACTACGACCGATGGCTGGGTCCTGCGCCATGGCGCGAGCACACGGAAAACCTCGCCGTTTCAGGCGCGGCCAAGACTTGGTGGTTCAACTCGGCCTATGCGGTCGGATTCATCGCGGGTTGGGGCATTCACCCGATCGACATCGCGTTGTGGGGCGCGGGCGCCCGGGCCGAGGGCACGTTCGAGGTCGAGGGCACGGGGAACTTCCCTCGGGAAGGTGCGTGCGACACGGCAACCACTTGGGATCTGAATTTCCGTTTCGCCAGCGGGCTGACGATGCGCTTCGTGGGCGTGCCGAATGGTTCGGATGCCGAGCGGTTCGAGCAGGAAGCGGAGTGGAAGTCGCGGTATCGCGGCCTGACCAGCCACGGCACGGCCTTCGAAGGGGAGGCAGGCTGGGTGCGCGTGGATCGCGGTTCGGTGGAAGTGCAACCCGAGTCCGTACGCGAGCTCGCGGACGATCGGCTCGGGGTCCAGTTGCCGCGCAGCGAGGATCACGTGCGCAATTTCCTGGAATCGGTGCGCGCGCGGCGCCCGGCGATCTGCCCGATTGAGGACGCGGTCCGTGCGGACGCCCTGTGTCACGTGGCGGACATTGCGATCCGGCTCCGTCGGCGGCTGGTTTTCGACCAGGCGAAGATGCGTTTTCGCGATGATGCCGAAGCGAACGCACGGCTCGCGGTCCGCGCCATGCGGAAGCCCTGGCATTTGTAGCCGCGGACGTAAGTCCGCGCTGAATGGCGTTGGCGAACGGGGTGAGCGGGGGCGGTGGAGCGAGTGAGCGCCGTCTCACGACGGCGGCTACGGAACGGAACGAGGAAGTAGCCGCGGACGTGAGTCCGCGCTGGATGGCGTTGGCGAAGGGGGTGAGCGGGAGCGG
>JADLFD010000691.1 GCA_020845805.1 Verrucomicrobiales bacterium
ACCTCGGAGCCCATCGCGCTCACGGCCGGCAGCAAGTACGGCATCCTGTTCTTCGTGAAAGAAGGCGGCGGTGGCGACTGGGGCCAAGTGGCCATGCGCAAGGAAGGCAGCACTGCCGCGGCCTCCACGCTCACCGCCATCGGTGGCCCGTTCGTCACCGGCAAGGGTGACGCGGTCGGGGCCGTGGTGAACTTCGTGCAGAGCCCGGCCTCGCAGACGGTGACCGCCAATCAGAGCGTCAGCCTCAGCGCGAACGTTGAGGCGAGTTCGCCCTACGGCCGTCCGCCGTTCTACCAGTGGTACAAGAACGGTTCCCCCATCATCGGAGCGACGTCGGCCTCCTACACGATCCCCGTGGCCACCGCGGGCGATGCCGGCACCTACGTGCTCGAGGTGGGCGTGATCGGTCTCGCGAAGAAGAGCGCGGACGCGGTCCTGACGATCAGCACCGACACCAAGAAGCCGGCCATCACTGGTTCCGAAGGCTTCGGCAACATCGTGAACGTGACCTTCGACGAACCCGTGAAGGCCAACACCGCCACGGTGACCCTGAGCGGCGGGATCGCGGTTTCCTCCGTCGTGCAGAACGGCGAGAAGGGAATCTCCGCCAAGCTGGCCGCCGACATGGCGCCTGAGACCTCCTACACGGTCACCGTGAATGGACTGCAGGACAACGCCGGCAATGCGATCGAGGCCAACTCGACCTCGAACTTCAAGTCCTGGGCCTTCGTCGCCAACGCGGCGCGCGTCCGGTACTTCGACAGCCTGAGCCCCTCGTCGCTCGCCAACCTCCAGGTCGTGCGCAACACCACGACCCCGACGCAGGACTACAGCACCAACCTCTTCGGGGCCTTCACCGATCGCGCCGAAAACTTTGGCACCATCCTCAGCGGCTGGATCAAGCCCCCGACGACCGGCGACTACACGTTCTACATCTCGGCGGACGACAACGCCCAGCTGTGGCTCTCGACCGACGAGAATCCCGCGAACGTGAAGCGCATTGCCATCGAGCCCCAGTGGAACGGCCAGCGTGATTGGATCGGCACCGCCCGCCGCAACGCGGACGCGCCGGAGAATCGCTCCGACAAGTACACCGGCACCCAGTGGCCCACGGGTAACAAGATCACCCTCACCGGGGGCAGCCGTTACTACATCGAGATGATCGCCCAGGAAGGTGGCGGCGGTGACAACAGCGCCATCGCCGTGACCCCGGCGGCGGAAGAAGCCACGGCCGAAACGGTGCCCATCTCGGGCGCCTGGCTCGCGGGTTACTTCACCCCGCCCACCGGCGGCGGCGGCTCGGCGACGGTCAGTGTGGGTCGCGACGGCGCGAACCTGAAGATCACGTTCACCGGGACGCTGGAGTCGGCAGACTCCGTCAGCGGTCCGTGGAGCGCGGTCGCCGGTGCCACCAGCCCGGCCACGATCACGCCGAGCGGTGCGGGCAAGTTCTACCGCACACGCCAATAGTCGAGCCGGCCTTCGGGCTGTTTCGATGACCTTTCAGCACAGGAGACCGGGCTTCGGCCCGGTCTCTTTTTTTATCCGAGGTGGGATTCAGAGCCTTGATTGAACACCCGCCCTGCGTTCACGCTCAGAGGCACCGGAAGTATCGTATCAGTATTCATGACGTCTTCGCAGCAAGCCCGCGACTGGCCGCCCGGAGTGGCTGAGGAACTGGCCGCGGCCTGGCGACAGGCGCCTGGAAAATGCCTTTTCCTCGTCCTGTTTGCCGCTTGGCTGGCGCTCTACCACTGGTTGGGAAACTCCACCTTCGGTTATGTGGATTCTCCCTCGCTGTTTGGCTGGCTGCGCTACGCCTACTCGCAGTCCAATGACGACGAGATGGGACGCTACGTCCCTTTCGCCGTGCTCGCTCTTTGCTGGTGGAAGCGCGATGACCTGGCGGCGGTGGAGAAACGCCCCTGGGCGGGAGGCGCCCTGCTCCTGGCCCTCGCACTCGCGCTGCACCTAGTGGGGTTTCTGATCCAGCAGACCCGCATCAGCGTGGCCTCGTTCTACCTGGGAATCTACGCCCTCATCGGCATGACCTGGGGCTGGTCGATGCTCAAGGCGGTGTTCTTTCCCTGCTTTCTGTTCGTGTTCTGCGTGCCGCTGGGAACCCTCGCCGAGTCCATCACCTTTCCCCTGCGCATGCTGGCCACGTCCATCACCACCTGGATCTGCCAGCATATCCTGGGCATCGATCTGATTCGGAACGGGACCCAGCTCTTCGATGCGCAAGGGACCTTCCAATACGAGGTTGCTGCGGCTTGCGGCGGATTGCGTAGCCTGACGGCCACGCTCGCGCTGTCGTCCGTGTACGCCTTCGTGACGCTTGAACGCCCCTGGCGCCGGTTGCTGATGATTCTCTGCGCCTTCCCCCTCGCCGTCGCGGGCAATGTGCTGCGATTGACTCTCATCATCCTCGCGGCGGAGGGGTTTGGTCAGAAGGCCGGCAACTGGGTTCATGACGATCCTTGGATGAGCCTGCTGCCGTATGTCCCTGCATTTCTGGGGTTGAGCTTCCTGGGTTCGTGGCTGAAGGAGGACAGGACAAAGCGCGTCGATCCGCCGCAGCCCGGCTCTCCCGTTGCCCCACAAACCCAATGAATCGCGGACGTTCACTTGTCGTGGTGGTCGTGGGCCTGCTCCTCATGAGTTTGGCCGCGCTTGCCCTCGCGCGCTTTCGTGGCTCGCAGCGGCTGGGTGAACCCGGGCTGAAACTCACCGATGTGCGCTTGTCGGATCCCGAGGGGGTCGTTCTCACCACCAACAGCATCGAGCTGCCCGAGCGCCTCCTCGAGTATTCGTCGGTGATCCTGCCCGTCACGCAGGAGGAGTACACCTGGTTGCCTCGGGACACGACGTACGGGCGGCGCATGTACACCGCTCCGGACGGGTTCCAGATCCAGGTCTCCGGGGTCTTGATGGGCACCGATCGTACGAGCATTCACAAGCCCGAGTACTGCCTCCCAGCCCAGGGTTTTCGCATCCTGCGGAACACGAAGACGGACATTCGGATCGAGCGACCGCACCCGTACCGCCTTCCCGTGGTCCGGATGGACGCCGTGCGCGAAGGGAAACGACCGGATGGAACGACGTTTTCCCAGAGCGCGGTCTATGTCTTTTGGTTTTTGTCCGACACCCGACTCTCCAATGATCATGCGCAGCGCATGTGGTGGTTGGCGATGGACCTGGCCCGGACCGGCGAACTGCAGCGCTGGGCTTACATGGGATGCCTGGTGGCCAGCCCGCCGGGACGCGAAGACGAGGCGTATGCGCGGTTGGTGCGCTTTCTTCAGGAGGCGGTGCCCCAGTTCCAGCTTACCACGGGACCCGCCCTCTCCGAGGCCGGAGTCATGACGTCGCACCCCCGAGCCGCCGTCGCCGCCGCCCTGCCAGGGGTCATTTTCCCACCGGATCGTTGATGTCGCTTCGCGGACCGGGTTAGCCTTTCCCCGCCGACTCCCGGGCCGTCCTGACATGCTGCGCCGTCAGAAAATCATCCGCGACCGCATCCACAAGATCGTGGACGGTGCGTTGTTTGCGCTCGGGTTCTACCTCGCGTTTGCCTTGCGTTCCAATGCGGAGAGCATTGGGCCGTGGCTGATGCACCTCTTCGGAATCTTCGGCGGCACGCCGGAGATTCAGCCCTTTGGCCACTTTGCCTGGTACGTGCTGTTGACCGTGCCGGCGGCGATGGTGCTGATGCATATGTACGGCTTCTACAGCCGTCCCCTCATCCCCTCCCGTCGCCAGACCCTCTTCTCCCTGTTCAAGGTCTGCACCGTGCTCACCAT
>JADLFD010000692.1 GCA_020845805.1 Verrucomicrobiales bacterium
GGAAGGCGGAATGCTGGGCCTGTTCCAACCCACCCCCGAACGCTGCGAAGAGCTCGGACGCTGGCAGGTGCCGAGTCTTCACTACCCTTGCTGGGCGGGCCCGGTGCTCTCTCAAGGCCTGCTCTACCTGCGCAGCGAGGACCGCCTCGTCTGCCTGCGAGCGAGCCGGTAGCCGGCGTCCCGAGGCAGACTGGATCGCCAGCCACCACGACGGTCCTTCACACCACGCGCGTCACCCCCGGCACGGGCAGCGGATACCGTCCCTGGGCGTCGGGTTCCACCGGCGCCGGGCCATCCAGGGACTTGAGCGAATCCAGACCGGGGGCCAACTCGACCTCGGAAGCCAGAGCCTCGTCCCAGGTCACCTCTTTCCCACTCTCCACCGCCAGCCGCCCGAGCACACCTACCATCGCCGCGCGCGCGCATCGGTCCGTCTCGTTGTACGGCAGATTCTCACGGATCGCCTTGATGAAGCGGTCCCACTCCTCCTGATACGCGTTGGGCGCGGCTTCGCGCCATTGCCAGAGGAGGTTCTCCGCCTGCATCCGATGACCGCGGAACAAACGCGGTTTGGAGACCCCTTCCCCGAGCTCGGCCATGCCCTTGGTACCGTGGATCACGCACCCCCAGTGGTCGTGGCAACTGTTCATATGCCGGCCCTGCGCGATCATCCGCGTGCCATCAGGAAACCCATACTCCACGAAGTATTGGTCGAACAACTGGTCCGGTTCGGTGCGAACGCGCCGCGCCGCCTGGCCCTGGGCCGAAACGGGCCAGGCATCTTTCACCATGCAGCACACGTCCAGGTTGTGGATCAGCCAGTCGAGCAGGAAGCTCCCGTTCAGCCAGGTGAAGTTGGAGTAGTTCCGGATCTGGTGTGCCAACTCCGTCTCCCCCGCGCGCTTCGGCTGGAATCCCACCGTGCCGTGCATGCGGTACGCCGAGGTCAGGATCACCTCGCCGATCGCTCCGGCGTGGATTTGCCGCACCGTTTCCTCGATGGCCCGGGAATGCCGGCTCATCAATCCGCCCGCGATCTTCAGCCCTTTCTGCTGCGCCACGCGCCCGGCCTGCATCACGCGCCGCACGCCGGGCGGATCCACCGCAAACGACTTCTCCATGAACACGTTCACGCCCCGCTCCACGGCATAGGCGAGGTGCCAGGGGCGGAACGCCGGCGGGGTGGTCAGCACGACAATGCCATTCTTCGGCAACGCATCGATCGCCCGCTTGTACGCATCAAACCCCAGAAACCGGCGGTCCGGCGGGACCTCGATGCGTTCCGGGAACTGCTTGGTCAGGGTCTCGTGACTGCCGCCGAGCCGATCCGGCAGAACATCGGCCATGGCCACCAACCGGGTCGGCCCCGCGGTGGACAGCGCATTGGCAATCGCTCCCGTGCCGCGCCCCCCGCAGCCCACCAGGGCCAGGTCCAGAGTCCCGTCGTCCGCCGCGTGCGCCCGCACTTCGATGGCTCGCGTCAGCGCAGCGGCCGTGGCCGCCGTGGCGGAGGCTTTGAGGAACTCGCGCCGCGTGGCGGCATCCGGGGGAAGGGAGGCGGGATTCATGGCGTACGCCCCGTTCTGCACGGGCCTTCCGCCTCGGGAAACAGGAGAGTGGCGAACCGCAACCTCAGGCCGGAGGATTGTCCATGCCCCTTCCGGGGTAGTGCGATCCGGCACTGTTCTGTTGTGGGACCACGACGACCCGGTCTCAATTCCCCCATGGAACTACGGATCGAGCCGTTCGGCCTCCACCTCGCGCACCGGTGGACGATCGCCAGTCGCACCGGTCCGGGCGGGGGGCCCGGAACGAACGAGTTTCCCGTGGTCTTCCTGCGGCTTCAGGACCGCGACGGCATCGAGGCCCTGGGCGAGAGCGCCCCCTCCACCCGCTACGGAGAATCCGCGCCCTCCGTGGCCACCTTCCTGCGGCAGGTCGACCCCAACCGCCTGTCGTTCACCGACCTCGCCGCCAGTCTCGCCTACCTGGATTCCCTCCCCTCGGACGCCTCGGCCGCGCGTTGCGCGCTCGACATCGCGCTGGCCGACGGCGCCGCACGGCGCGTCGGCAAGAGCGTGAATGCGCATCTCGGCCTGGGATTCAGCGAAGGCCGGCACCTCACCTCCTTCAGCATCGGCCTCGATGACCCCGCGACCATCCGGCAGAAAGTGCAGGAGGCCGCCGACTACCCCATCCTCAAACTCAAGCTCGGCAGCGAGACGGATCGTGAGAACCTCAGCGCGCTGCGCCAGGCGGCCCCCACCAAGACCGTGCGCGCGGACGCCAACGAAGCCTGGAAGACCAAGGAAGACGCGCTACGCCACCTGGAGTGGCTCGCCAGCGACGGCCACATCGAATTCGTGGAGCAACCCATGCCGGCGTCCACGCCGCGCGCCGATTGGGAATGGCTGAAGGCGCGCTCGCCGCTCCCCCTCATGGCGGATGAATCGTATCGCCACGCCGCCGACCTGCCCTCCGTCGAAGGCTGTTTCCACGCGGTCAACGTGAAGCTGGTGAAGGCGGGCGGCATCCACCCGGCCCTGACCGCGTTGAAGGCCGCGCGGAAGGCCGGGCTGAAGACCATGTTGGGCTGCATGATCGAATCGAGCGTGCTCATCGCCGCGGCGTTGCATCTCGCCGAACTGACCGACTATCTCGATCTCGACGGGAACCTGCTTATCACCAATGACCCGTTCCACGGCCCCACGGCCGAGCGCGGACTTTGCTCGTTCGCGCGCGCCCGTCTGGCGCATGGACTGCAGGTCGCCCGCCGCCCCGGCGCCCCCATCTAATCGACCTCCCCTCCTTTGCGCCTTGGCGCCTTGGCGTGAATCACCTCCTCTTCAGTCCTCACGCAAAGGCGCGAAGGCGCCAAGAATACCACAAGCCCGCGACCGTCACCTTCACCGCCCTCTCCCCTTTGCGCCTTGGCGCCTTGGCGTGAGCCACCCCCCTTTGCCTCACGCAAAGACGCGAAGGCGCCAAGAATACCACAAGTCCGCGACCGTCACCTTCACCGCCCTCTCCCCCTTTGCGCCACGGCGTCTTGGCGTGAATCACCCCCTCTTTGCCTCACGCAAAGCCGCGAAGCCGCCAAGAAAGGCAGACTATTCCAACCCTCGCCTGCGCCACCCTCTCCCCTTTGCGCCCACTGGCGTCTTGGCGTGAATCACCCCCTCTTTGCCTCACGCAAAGCCGCGAAGGCGCCAAGAAAGGCAGACGATTCCAACCCTCACCTTCACCACCCTCTCCCCTTTGCGCCTTGGCGCCTTGGCGTGAACCACCCCCCTTTGCCTCACGCAAAGCCGCAAAGGCGCCAAGAA
>JADLFD010000693.1 GCA_020845805.1 Verrucomicrobiales bacterium
AGGCGATGCGATCGCACAGATGCTGGGCCACCACCGGCGCCGCGTCGCGCAGGAGCCGGCGCGCCCGCTCGTTGATCTCCCGGGCGGCCGCGAGCCGGGCCAAACCCGATTGCAGGACGCTCTCGTGCTGGCGCGCGGCCTGGAACTCAGCGAAGCGGATCTCCTCGCCGGCCAGGTCGCGCCGCGCAGCGTGGAGCCGTTCCTCGGCGGCGCGTTGGCGCGCGGTGGCTTCGGTCAGCTGGGATCGCGCTTGGATGAGGCGATTCGGATCGAACATCGCCCGGGCCGCGGCGGCGGCGGCGCTCCGGGCCGCCAGATCGCGAGCCAGTTCCTCGAGACGCCGGGCGGCGGTCGTGGCGGTGGCGGTCCGACCGGGCAATTCGTCAGCCACGGTTCGGACCCCCAGATGCCGCGAATGCGCCTCGGTATGGCGTGCGAGCTCGTCCTGTTGCGCGCGGATCTCACTCGGCAGGGTTTCAAAGGTCGTCAGTTCCTCGTGCCACACTTTCAATTGGGCGCGGATGGGATCTGAGCGTCGTGCGACGTCGGCGAGTTTCCGGGTGAGCTCCTCGTGCCGGCGCTGGAGTTCGACCATTTCCGCGGCGAGTGACGTGAGCTGGCGTCGCGCATGGTGGATTTCATAGCGGAGCTTTTCCAGGCGCTCCCCTTCCGTCTGGAGTGCGCGTGCGGTCTGATCGACCGCCTGAGCCAGGAGGAGGTCCAGTGCGGTCCAGTCCGCCAGGAACCTCGTCTGGGCCTCGACCAGGGCGGGAAGGTCGAAGAGCAGGCGTCCTCGCGAAGGAGGGCCTGCGTCGATCGCGAGCGGGGGGAATGTCGATGCCGTGGGGAGCGTGGGCAGGGCGGGGAACGTGCCTTCCGGAGGGGGAGTCGTGGCGTCGTGGAGGGTTTGGATCCAACCGCTCACGGGCTCCTGGGCGACGCGATCATGTTCCTGACCGATCTCGGAAGCGAGGGATCGCCAGGCCTCCACGAGATGCCCGGCGCGCGCTTCCCGTGCGGTGAGCGCGTCGAGCTGGGTGCGGGTTTCAGCCAGGCGATAAGCGGCGTCCCGGCGCTGGGCGGCGAGGTGCGTGGAGGCGGCTTCGCTGGCCGCGAGATCTTCCTGCACTTTGGCGGGGTCAAACTGCCGGCAGCGTTCCTTGAGGAAGGGGCAGACGCCGCCCTGGATTTCCGCCAGTTGTCGAGAGAGCCGGTCATGGGCCTCGCCGGCCGCGGCGAGGGAACGATCGAGAGCGGCGAGAGTCTCCGAGGCTTGGGCTTCCGCGGCGCGGGCGGCAGTCAACGCGGCGGGATCGGATTGGGCGAGTTCGCGTGATTCGATGGCCCAACGCGAAGCGAGGCTGGCGTGCCGGCGGAAGGTGGCCGTGGCGCTGGCCCGGGCGGTGCGGAAGGACGCGAGGGAATCCAGGCCAACCTGGAGCCGAGCCTGGCGAACTCCGTGGGGCGCGGCGAGGGCGGCGAGTTCGGCTTCCCAGCCCAGGAGTTGCCGCTGGCCTTGCTGGTGCTGCCCGGATTTCGCGAGATGTTGCTCGCCGAACAACCGCAGTTGTTCGCGAGTGCCGGCGGCGGCGACCTCCAGGTCGGCCAGCGCTTTGGTCTCCCGCCGGATCTCCTGTTCGAGGGCGTGGCGACGCGATTGCCGTTCCAGCAGTCGGCCGAGTGCGGTTTCCGCGGTGCGATAGGCCTGAGAGGCATCCCTGGTTTCGTCCGCGATGCGGGCGGCCGTGCGTGCCTCTTCCAGGGCACGGACCGCATTGGCGGCTTCCAGCTCCGCCAGCCGCCGTTGTTCGGCGAGGGTGCGTTCGGCGGATTCGGCAGCCCGTAACGTGGCCTCGGCCCGCTCGAGGGATGCGACGTCCGCCTGGGCGGCGGCCACCGCGCGTGAATCCTGGTCCAGACTCTGTTGCAGGGCGTCCGTGCTCGAGCGCAACGCGCCCAGGCGGACCGGGCTGTCCGCGCGATCGCGGACCCGTTGGGCGACGCCCTCGAGTTGGAGCGCTTGTTCGTGCGACGAGGCCTCAAAGACCTCCGTGACGCCCTTGAGCCGGTCGAAACACTGACGAAAGAGTTCCACATCGAGCAGCGGCTCGAAATGACGTCGTGCGTCGGACGGTTTGGCGTCGAAGGGCCAGGTGAGTCGTCCCTGCTTCACGCCGATGAGTTTTCCGAACCACTCCCGCAGGCGGCCGGCCTCGGGAATGCGAAAGAGGCGGCAGAGGAAGGCGTCGACTTCGGCCGTGCCTTCCGCGCCGAGGCTATCGTCGGCGCCCAGGATGATTTTGTCCCGCAGCGGGTGGCGATGGCCCAGGGTGCGCAGCACCCGGTAGTTCGCGCCTTCGTGGTCGAACGACACCTCGATTTCGCCATGTTTGGTTCCAGCACGGAGGAAGTAGGTCTGGACCTGGAAGTTCTCCTCGAACACCGGGTCGGCGAGGAACAGGGCGTACCCAAGCGCTTCGATCAGAGTGGATTTACCCTCGCCGTTCCGGCCGGCGATGCGGTTGATGCCGGGTAGGAACGAAACGAGAATCCCGCTGCCATCCGGCTGTTCGCCGTAGGATTTGATGTTTCGGAGCCTGAGATGGCGGATGAACATGGCGGCGGAGGGTCAGGCGGGTGGCGGTGCCTCAGACGAAGCGGGAAAGGCGGCGGACCCCGGGGCGGTGTCAGGGGCGGCGGCCTCCGCGTTCGCCATGGGCTCGGCGTTGCTTTCCTCGCGTGAGCGGCGGGCTTGCACGCGGTCGACCAGCGCATGGGCAGCCAGGCTCTCGGCGATCTCGGCCGGAGTACGACCTCGTCCCACCGCGTCCTTCAGCGCGAGGAACAAATCCGCCACGGCGTCCTGAGCTGGGTCCTCGGCCCAAAATGGATCCGCCTCGACCAGGCCGCGAACGGCCAGGCGTTCCAGGTGCTCGCGGGAAGGGACGGCGGCTTCTCCGGACACGGTGAGATTCGCCGCGTCGAGGTTCAGTCCCGTGAGTTCGAGAGCGGTGGCGGCAATGCCAGCGGCTTCCGCGATTGCGCGCGCGACGCGGTCGCGGTCGATGGGGATCCGCTTGAGGTTCAGCGTGCCGAGCAAGCGCACGACCGCCACCGCCGACGGTGTTGGCCCGAGGGACCGCACCCGTTCGGCGGCTGCCTGGATGAGCGCGTTCTCGCCACCCTTGAGTTTGTTCCCGAAGTCGGTGCAGTCGAGGGTCACCGGGAGGACCGGTCGACGCGGCGTGTTGCCGATCTCGAGAAACGCGGGTGCTGCGCGCTGGAGTGGGTCGATGTGGACTCGGGCGAATCCCCGAGGACGAGGGCGGCCGTCGGTGGCGACTTCATAACGGGCTTCCGAGAGGTCGGTGTTCTCGGGAGACCCGGGATTGCAGGCCCAACCGCCGTGGACCATGGGCTTGTGAATGTGGCCGAGCGCCAGGTAGGTCACGCGCGACCGCAGTGCCTCCAGGTCCTCCTTGGAGAAGCCACCTCCCTCCCCGACGAAATAGTCAGGGCCGGCATGCAAGAGCATGACGTGGCAAAGGTCGGGGTCCAGGCGGGCGGCAATTTGTCGAACTTTGTGTGGAGTGGCTGCGCCCAGGTAGCCGGCACCGACGAATCGCACCCCATCCAGGTCCAGAAAAGAACCCTGGTGACTGCGGGGATCCCAGGGTTCGAGGCGGGGACCCTGGGCGTCGAATCGGGTGGTGAGCAAATACAGCAGATCTTCTTCGGCGAGGTAGTGGAGCCAGGTTGGCGCAGTCGAATGGAGGAACCCCTGGTCGTGGTTGCCTTCCGTGGCGATGACCGGAATGCCGGCCTGGCGCAGGGGGCGTAGGACGTCCTGGGCTTGGCGCAGGTGTTGGGGTTGGACCTGGGGATGGTCGAACAAGTCACCCGCCAGAAGCAGGGCGTCGGCGTGTTCACGAATGGCAACTTGGGCGATATGCTCGAACGCATCGCGGAAATCAGTATCGGGCAACACCCCGTCCAGGCGGCGACGTCCCAGATGGATGTCCGCGGCATGGATCAGTCGTTGCATGGCGTGGAGACTGCGCGACCGCTCCTCGGCATGCGAGTCGCGGGTCGGGCTCCGCAAGCGCTGGTCACGATCCAAGGGAATGTCCACTTGCTTCTCGCTACGGAGGGGTGCTGCGGAGTCGTCGACCCGGACACCGCCAGTTTCAGATCCCAGTTCTGGCGGTCCCACGTATCGCATCGAGCGGGCATCTGATTGGAAGCTCGAGACACGGGGCATCCCGTGGCGACGGAATCTCATTCGCCCCGTCCGGTTCCGTCGCTGCTCAGAAGGACAGACCTTGGCGACAGGGTGGGCGGTCGAGGGAATGGGGGCTCTGCTCCCAAGGACAGGCATTGCCGACGGGGGGGCGGCGTCTGCCGGTAAGGACAGACCTTGTGAGCAGTGCACGAGGGTGGGTGCGATGCCAGCAAGGACAGGCCTTGTGGGTGGGTAGGGGCTCTGCTCCCAAGGACAGGCCTTGCCGACGGGGGGGCGGCCCTGCTCCCAAGAACAGACCTCGTGGGTGGGCGATGCTTCCCTCGAGTCGGTGTTTCCCCACTAGGCTCGGGGTGTCTGCCAGCAAGGACAGGCCTTGCCGACGGGTAGGCGATTGATCGGACGGCCCTCGGCGCGACGACCCCAAGGACCGACCTTGGGGAGGCATCAACCCGGTTGAAATGAGGCCAACCGCTTCCTCACGCAGAATTAACGTTACGCGGGCTGGAGTGCAGGAGAGGTGGGAGAGAGCGAATCGTCATATGCTGGCAAGGACAGACCTTGTGAGCGGGGGGCTCTGCTCCCAAGGACAGGCCTTGCCGACGGGGGGGCGGCGTCTGCCGGTAAGGACAGACCTTGTGAGCGGTGCACGAGGGTGGGTGCGATGCCAGCAAGGACAGGCCTTGTGGGTGGGTAGGGTGGGCGTCCACTGAGGCGTCTTCCGACAAGGACAGACCTTGTCGACGGGCGGCGGTCGAAGGGCTGGGGTTTGGGTCCCTTCCGGCGCGCCTGGCAGGCTCCGCCGAGCTGTTGCTTCACCTTCGGGCTGGGGGCTCTGCTCCCAAGGACAGACCTTGTCGGCGAGGCTGGTGGGTGGGTTAGGTCGGGACGTGACGCAGGCGGTGACGTGTTTCGATCGTGCGCTTGGCGAGATCGAGTCGGGCTGGGATGCTGCAACCAGTAGCCCATGCCACTCCGATCCTTTGCCCCGCCTCAGTGCCCGAAGCCTTTCGCTCTGGGTGCGGTCCGTGCCCTCCGTTCCATCGCCCTGGGACTTACCGCGTTGCTGTCCCAGATCGCCACGACCGCTGCCGAGGACCCGGTCCCTCCTTCACCCTTTCAGATCCCCACCACTGACGAGGGCTTGCCGGGGGATGGGCCAATTCGGCGCTACCCATGGTTTCAAAAGCTCTGGATCGAGAAGCGACATGCCTGGGCGGAACGAGTGGAGCAGGACCGCGGCGCCGTAGTCTTCCTCGGCGACTCGATCACCCAAGGGTGGGGTGATGATTTCGGAGGCCGATTCGCCGGGATGAAGACCGCCAACCGGGGGATCAGCGGGGACACCACTCGCGGACTGTTGATTCGGCTCCAGCAGGATGTGCTTTCCCTGGATCCCGCCTGCGTCGTACTGCTCATCGGGACCAACGATCTCGAGGAAAAGGCCGAACCGGAAACCATCGCCGCCAACCTCCGACTCCTCCTCGGAGCCTTGAAGAAGCACCGAGCCAACCTGCCTATCGTGCTTTGCGAGGTCTTCCCGAGTTCGGCGTCCAAACTCCGGCCGGCCGAGAAAATCAAGAAACTCAACGCACTCTACGCCGATCTCGTGCGCGGAGATCGACAGGTCACTCTGCTGGAAACCTGGACGCTGTTCGCCGACGCGAACGGCGACGCCCGCGCCCACGAGTTCCCTGACTTGCTGCATCCGAACGGTGACGGCTACGCCAAATGGGCTGCGGCGCTGCGCCCGATCCTAGCCACGCTGGGATTCCTCGAAAACGAAGGGGACGCCTTCACTCCCGAACCTGGATTCGTATCGCTCTTCAACGGGAAAGACCTCACGGGCTGGGGCTACCGCACCAACGCCTTCAACGGGCTGACCTCGAGTCCGGACGGCCGATATCTAGCGCGTCACGGGCGGTTGATCGTGAGCACCCCGCCAGAGGGGCGAAAGTACCAGGTGCTTTGGACGGCGGCAGAATTCCCAGGCGACTTTGTGCTGCGCCTGGAGTTTCGTGCCACGCCCAATGCCGACAGCGGAATCTTCCTGCGCCAACCCCAACTGCAGTGCCGGGATTACCTCCTGGCGGGACCGTATCTCACGCTGAAGCAATACCGGCCGCAGGACTGGAACCAGATTGAGGTCACGGTGACCGGCCGCACCGCACGTGCCACCTGCAACGGCGAGGAACTGGAGGCCGCCCTGGCGCTCCCGGCCACGGGGCCGATCGGACTCGAGGGCGACCGTGGTCAGATGGAATACCGCCGCATCCGCATCAAGCCTTCCCCCTGATCACCCGCTCCCGCCCGGTAGGGCGCGGGGTGGCGGCACGCCGCCCTCCACGCCTCGGTCAGAGCACCGCAAACCCGCGCGCGTCCGCCGGCAATACGAGGGTCTTCGCCCCCGGCAATTCACGAGCCATGGCGCGACGCACCGCCTCCACCCGTTCGATGGCGAGGCACATCATGGTCGATCCGGATCCGCTCAGCCATCCTCCCACCGCGCCGGCTCGTTCCCCGGCGCGAAGGACGGCGGACAACTGCGGGATCAGTTTTTCGCGATAGGGCTGGTGAATGCGGTCGTCGAACAGGCCGCGCAACGCCTCGGCATCGCCGGCAGCAAAAGCCGCGGTGATCACACTCACGCGCGTCAGGCAATGGACGGTGTCGGCTTTGGAAAAGGTCAGGGGAACCAGACGCCGAGCCTCGGATGTCGGAACCTCGAACGGCGGGATGAGGGTCACGAACTGGAAGCGCCGGGGAATCGGGAATCGCACGGCGCGTGCCACGCCATGGACCATCGTGGACGCCGTGAAGCCGCCGAACGTCGCCGGCGCTGCGTTGTCCGGGTGCCCTTCCAGTTCGGCGACGATCTGGAAGAGGTCCTGCCGTGTGAGTTGCGCGCGGGTGATTTCGTTGAGGGCCGCCACGGTGCCGAGGCGGACGGTGACGGAGGAGCCCAGTCCGCGTGCGATCGGCACGTCCCCGGTCAGCTCGATGTCAAAACCAGCGAAGGGCTTTCGCGTCCGGCGGTAGAACAACGTGGCGGCCTCGCGCACCAGGTCGGTGGCGCCCGCCCGGGCTTCCTCCGCCAGGGGTGAGGTGATGGTGATCTCGCGGCCCTTCACGGGGGTGACGCGGGCGCGATTGTGCAGCCGGAGCGCGAGTCCCAGGGTGTCGAAGCCCGGCCCGAGGTTGGCGGAGGTGCCCGGAACCGAGACGGTGACGCTGGCCGGGCCGCGGCGGGAAGATCGCCGCAGGCGCGGCGCAGTCGCTGGTTTCATGGGAATCGGTCAGTCCTCCGCCTTGTGATCACGGTGGAGCAGGTCGCGCACCATCTGGGGGACGGATTTGCCCTCGAAGAGCATGGCATGGACCTCGCGGATGATGGGAACTTCGATGTCGAGCCGCATCGCGAGGCGCCACGCGGCGCGCGCCGTGGGCACGCCTTCGGCGATGGAACTCGTGGACGCGGTGGCCTGTTCGAGGGTTTGCCCGAGACCGAGTTGTTCGCCCAGGGAACGGTTCCGGCTCAGGCGCGAGAAACAGGTGACCGTCAGATCGCCGAGTCCGCTGAGCCCGGCGAACGTCTCGGATCGGGCGCCGCTGGCGACCCCCAGCCGGCGCACCTCGGCTTGGCCGCGGGTGATGAGCGCGGCTTTGGAATTGTCCCCGAAACCCAGCCCGTCACAGACGCCCGCGGCAATAGCGATGACGTTTTTAAGCGCCCCGCCGAGCTCGACGCCCACGCGGTCCTGACTTCGATACACGCGAAACGTCGGGCGATGGAACGCGGATTGCACCCACTGCGCGGTGGTTTCGTCCGTGCTCGCCGCGACCACCGCGGTGGGAACCCCACGGGCGACCTCCGGAGCCAGGCTAGGGCCGGATAAGGCGGCTATCCGGGATCCGGGCAGGACGGATTCGAGGATCCCGCCCATGGTGAGTCCGGACTCGAACTCGATGCCTTTGGTGGCGGTGACGACGGTAGCGCGAGTGGAACCCAGGGTGGAGGCGACTGCGCGGAAGGCCTTGGAAGGAACCGCCATGACCACCAGCTCGGCGTCCCGGGCGGCGGCGGCGGGGTCCCGCACGTACTTCCACGTGTCCGGAAGGGCGAGGTCGGGCAGGTAAGGTGCGTTCCGCCGAGTGGATTGCATCGCCTCCAGGTGCGCTGGGTCGTGACCCCACAGCGTGACCTCGTGATCATTCTGATGGAGCACCCAGGCGAGGGCGGTGCCCCAAGCGCCGGCACCCAGCACTGTGGTCTTCATAGCGCCTGAGGGGGCGGGGGCGCTTCCGG
>JADLFD010000694.1 GCA_020845805.1 Verrucomicrobiales bacterium
ACTGGCGCGGACGAGAGGGATCTCCGTGGAATCCTTGCGGGTGTGGAAGGCGTTTCTTGGGATCGGAGACGCGCCGGTCGCCCTGGAGGGGCATCTGGGGCCGGAGATTCGCGGGGTAGGCGGCCAGACTGAGGTCTCCGGATGGGGACGTCCCGAGACGCCAAACATGGTGGCGAATCCGACGGATCGGGCGCTGCGCATTCCCGGGAACCTGAAGGCCAAGGGAGTGGCGATGCACCCGTCGCCGACGCATGCTGTGGCGGTCGGATGGCGGAGCCCCGTGTCGGCGCGCGTGCGCGTCACCTCCGCAGTGGCCCATGCGCACCCGGAGTGCGGCAATGGGGTGACCTGGTCGCTGGAAGTGCGGCAGGGCGCCACGCGTCGGCGATTGCAGCAGGGGGTTTCCGCCGGGGGCGGCCCCGCCAAGACCGCGGAGGTTTCCGGATTGGAACTGCATGTGGGCGACGTGGTGTCGCTGCTGATCGGGCCTCGGGATGGGAATCATTCCTGCGACCTGACCGACGTGGATCTGGTGATCGAAACGGAGTCCGAAGCCGGCGCCGCGGGTGCGGTACCGCGTTGGAGTCTTACCGCGGATGTGGCCTCCGACGTGCTGGCGGGGAATCCGCATGCCGATCGCCAGGGAAATCCGGGCGTCTGGCATTTCTATGCGGAGCCGGTGCAGGGCGGGGACAGTGGCTGGACCGTACCGGAGGGATCGATTCTCGCCCGCTGGCATGCGGTTGAGGCGGGACCCGAGCGCGACCGATTGGCGCAGGCGTTCCAGGAGTTGCTCATCGCGGATTCACCGGCCGAGGCCACGCCGGCGGCGGACCGGCGTTTGCGGGACGAGATCCTCTCCCTTCATGGGCCTCTGCTATCGTCGGTGCGTCGTCTGGGATTGAAGCTGCCCCAGGGGACGACGCCGTACGCCGGAGCCGAAGCATACGGACTGGATCCGGCGCGGTTTGGTCGGGACCCGGAAGGGAACGAAGTGGAGGGGCGGAGCCTGGCGGTTCGCGCGCCGTCGGTGGTGGAGGTTCGATTCCCCGCGGAGATGATCGCCGGAGCGGAGTTGGTGACCACGGCGCGACTCGATCCGGTGCATGGGCGGGAGGGCACAGTACAAGTGCAACTGACCTCAGGGACGGTGACCGAACGGCAGCGGCTTCAGGCGGGGGAACCCATCCTGGTGCACCCGGGCAGCGAGGCGGAGTCGCGGGTGAGTGCGGGAATGGAAACCCTGCGGCAATGGTTCCCGGCGGCGGTGTGTTACCCGCGCGTGGTCCCCGTGGATGAGGTGGTCACGCTGGCGTTGTACCATCGCGAGGATGAGTCGTTGAAGCGCCTCATGCTGGACGATGCGGGACGCGTGGCGATCGACCGGCTCTGGGACGAGCTGCATTTCATTTCGCATGACGCATTGGGGTTGGTGGATGCCTTTCAGCAGTTGATGGAGTACGCCACGCAGGACAGCAACCCGGCGCTCTTCGAGCCCATGCGCAAGCCGATCATGGAGGGGGCCGAGACATTCCGCGCGCGGCTGCGGAGTGCGGAGCCGGCGCATTGGGAGGCCTTGCTGCGATTTGTGGAGCGCGCCTATCGACGTCCCCTGGATGACGCGGGCCGGGCCGGCCTGCGAACGCTCTACGACCGGCTGCGCGCGAGCGATCTGCCGCCTGAGGAGGCCTTTCGATCGGTCGTGGCGCGAGTGCTGGTGTCGCCCGCCTTCCTCTACCGACCCGAGGTGCCTGGCCCGGGGCGGGAGTCGGTGTCGGTCTCGGACTGGGAACAGGCAACGCGGCTCAGCTATTTTCTGTGGTCGACCGTGCCGGATGATGCCCTGCGTGCCGCGGCGGCGGCCGGTAGGTTGCGTGAACCGGCGGGATTGCTGGCGGAGGCGCGACGCATGTTGCGGGACCCGAAGGTGCGGCGGTTGGCGGTGGAATTCGGGTGCCAATGGTTGCACATCCACGGATTCGACGAGTTGGACGAGAAGAGCGAGAGGCACTTCCCGGAGTTCGCCACGGTGCGAGGACCGATGTACGAGGAGGCGATCCGCTTCTTCACCGATTTCTTCGCGGAAGATCGGTCGGTGCTGGAGCTGATCGATTCCGACCACGCGTTTCTGAACGAGACAGTGGCGAAGCATTACGGGGTGCCAGGGGTGGTGGGAACCGAGTGGCGTCGGGTGGGAGGCATGCGGGCGGTGGGGCGGGGCGGAGTCCTGGGTTTAGGGGCGACCCTGGCCAAGCAGTCAGGCGCCTCGAGGACGAGTCCGATTCTGCGAGGCAACTGGGTGGCGGAGGTGCTGTTGGGCTTCAAGCTGCCGAAGCCGCCGAAGAACGTGCCACCCCTACCCGAAGACGAGAACGCGACGGAAGGACTGACGTTGCGGCAGGTGGTGGAGCGCCACAGCAGCGTGCCGGAGTGTGCCGGTTGCCACCGGCACATCGATGCTTACGGGTTTGCCCTGGAGGGATTTGATGCGGTGGGTCGGGCGCGCGAACGCGACGCGGCGGACCGCACCATCGATACTTTCGTGGCTTTGCCCGATGGAACGCGGGTGAGCGGTGCGGGGGGATTGCGTCGCTACCTGTTGGAGCAGCGTCGAGAGGTATTCGTAACCCAATTCTGCCGCAAGCTCCTGGGCTACGCCCTGGGTCGTGGAGTCCGGCTGTCCGACAAGCCGTTGCTGGCCGAGATGCAGAGTCAGTTGGCGGCGCATGAGTACCGTATCTCCGCGGCGTTGGAGGTTTTGCTGGTGAGCCGTCAGTTCCGGGAGATTCGGGGTGCGGCCGTGGCGGACGAACCCTGAAGGTCCGGCCATGAATCAAGGGGAGCTAGCTGTGCTTGAGGGAAAGGCACGGCGCCGGAGGTGAGGCGCGGAGAAGGATCCCAGAGCAGCGGAAATGCACGTTCGCTCTTCGTCGTAGCGATCCTGGACAGGATCTCAGCCACAGCCGCCCCCCCCCCGCCTGGTCGGCCTGCGAGACGACCGCTGAGGCAAGGTTTCGTTCCTCGACCACACGGCCTGTCCCTGGGGTCGGGGGGCTCCGACGTAGGAGTCAGGAGTCGAGCTTTGCCTAGCCCGCAGAACCAGGAGCCGGTGTCTGGTCGGCGTGACCCTCAGGCTCCCAAGATCGATCTCGAGCCTTTTCGACCTCAAGGCCTGTCCCTGGGGTCGAGATGCCGGTGAGGGGCCTGGTTTGGGAATCAGGAGGCGGCGCCTGGTCGACT
>JADLFD010000695.1 GCA_020845805.1 Verrucomicrobiales bacterium
CCCTCCCGCTGCACGCCGACGCGCAAGGTTCCCTGGTCGGGCGCACGGTGCAGCACCCAGCTGACATCGGCGATGGAGACCAAGGGCTGTCCTGCCAGCGTCGTGATCCGGTCGTCCTTAAGAAATCCTGCTTTCTGGGCGGGCGATCCCGGGAGCACCTCGGCCACGGTGGCCACCTGGTCGGGAGCGAGCCGCAGGCCCACGGTGTCGGGAGCCGGCTGGGGATAAATCCACGTCGGCGGGATGGCGCCATCGCGCGTGCGGTGGACCGTGCGGATGGCGTCACCGATCATGTGGCAGTGCACGCAGCTCTGCACCACCTTCCCTGACCAGTCGAGTGTGCGCTGGTACTTTCCGGCGAGGCCCGGGATTTCGAGCGGGGACTTGAATGGCAGCGGCAGGCTCTGTTTGTCCACGAGACTGGCGCGATTGGCGGGATAACCGCGATGGAGAGCGAGCGCCGCTTCCATGGAACTCCGGAAGGAAGCGAGATCCGCCTCCTGGGGATTCCTCTGGTGCTGCCAGGAACCAAACCTCCCGTACACCGTGCCGTCGCCATTGAGGAACAGCGTGGAGAAGGAGAGATCGAAATCAAACTGGAGGCGCGACAGATCGAGGTCATTGGCGTTGATCACGCGCACACGCACGAACTGGTCCAGCAAAGGGGCGAGTTCCACCGAGTTCAACACCCCGGCATCGATGCCCATGCAGGCGAGGCACGGGACACAACGCAGCACGACCATGAGCGGTTTGCCGGTGCGGCGCGCCTCCTCGAACCCGCGGTCCACCTCGTTGTAGAGCCAGCTGGCGTTCTTCTCCATCGCCGCCTTGTCGCCGCGCACCGCCCCCTCCCGGTCCTTCACCGTCTCGCCGTCGGCGGGAAGCAGGAGCATCGACAGAGCGGCCAGCAATCCGGGCACGCGCAAGGAAGACAGAGGCATGGCCATCTTTTTCCCCTCTTCCACGCGCTTCTGCAAGCGAGGGATGGGAATGCCCCGGGGCAGGTCAGCCAGGCCGGCGTCCGCGATGCCATGGATCAGGGACGGCCTCAGCGGGTTCGCGCATAGATCTGCTGCGTGTCATACACCCGGCCCGAGGAAGAACCGTACTCGGCATGGAAGAAGGGTTCAGCCCCGGTGAAGGCAGGTACGGCGCCCGCCCGGCCGCGCAGGGTGGCAACGAGGTGGAGCAGTGCCTCGGATTCGTCGTTGGCGAGCCGCGTATACACATGTCGGCGGCTGGGAACAAACCACCCCTGGACGACGCGATCCGACAGAATGCGCAGGCCGAGGGACTCGGCAGAGGCCAGAAAAGCCGGGGCACCCGTCCGGCGATGCAGCTCCAGCATGGCCATGAGCAGATGTGGATGCGACGTCGACTCGGGCACCTGCAAGGACGGTGTTGCCCCCGGCGAAGCACCGATGTCCCCCCAGCCGTTGCCGCGCGCAATGTTCCGCGCCATCTCCCAGAGGAACGGGTCGCGGCTCAACCGTGCGGCAAAGGCATACAACCACAGATGCTCCGCGCCAGGGTGCCCCGCCTTCAGCACCCGCCCCTTCGGTCCGAAGTAACCGTCCTTCCGGCAGACGTAGCCCTCCATAGGCGTGCCATCGGTCAACATGGGAACAAACGCATTGTCCTCGCGCCGGTAGGCGATTTTTCCCCAGGCGGTCAACTGATCCACGGCATGTCTTAAGAAGGCATCGCCCCGGTCCCCGAGGGCTTCCGCCAACAACAACCGCCCGGCCTGTGGGCCCACCGCCGGCAGATCGTCATAGCAGGGAAAGAGCGTTCCCTCGACGACCCGGTGTCCAGGGAAGTCCTCCGCATACTGATACTGGGCGCGATCCCCGAGAATCTTCCCCGCATCATCGCACCAAGCGGTGGCGCATTGACTGAACTGGAACCCCTCGAGCCCAGTCTTCGGGTCCCTCGTCTCGGCGTAGCGCTCCGAGAGCCGGCGTGCCCAAACCAGAGGCTCGGGCGCGGCGTCGAACCTGGCCAGCATTCCAGCCGCGAAATAGAAATCACTGCCGGCGTTGTGGAAGGTCAGACCTTTGCCCCAAAAGAAGACGTCCCCACCCCGATACTCGTGACTCCAAAGACGGCCGCGCGGCGTGGGATTCCCGTGGCGGTTGAAATCGAGGGTACCCCAGTCCAGCACATGGGCCGTCCACAGGTTCTCGATCACCTGGCGCGTGGCCACGGGGTCCGCGCGCCACATCAAGTCGTAGTGCGGGAAAACGGTCTTGAGCTCATGGATGCGCCCGGTCCCACCCGGGTTGCCGGAGGGGACATCCGACGTGGCGTCGTAAGCCAGGTGGCCTCCCCACGCCAGCAGACCCCCATTGTCCCGGGTGCCAAATCGCAAGTGCGCGAAGGCGTATCGCAAGGCCTCCATCGCGGCATCCCGGTATCTGGGCTCCCCGCTCAGTTCCGTCAGACCGTCCAGCAGGCGGAAGAGGCCCTGTTGATTGGCCAGGTTGCAGAGCACCCATTCCCGGCCATTGGCCCACTTCCAGGTCACGGGCTTGCGCGTCTCCACGTCGAGCCCGTCGACGAACAGCGGCGTGGGATTCCCGTAGTGGTCCCGGCCATGCTCCAGCACCTGATCGGCATACTTCCGCAAAGCCCCGAGGTAGGGTTCGCCAGACGCCACGGCAACGGTTAGCGCCTCGCCCCCGCACACGGCCCAGGCGATCCCCACGGCGCAGGCCCAGACACTCCCGCTTGCGAACCCCTTCATCCTCCGGACCTCTAACGCCCCCTTCACCGGCTGTCACCGCTGAATCCAGGGTGCGCTGCTCGACCAACCAGGCCCGGGTCCCCCAAACCAAGCCGAAGGCGCACGAGACCGCGGCCGAGAGGACGGAATCCCGACCTCGCGGCCCGGTCCCGCAGACTTCCCCCGCAGCCATTCACCCGTCACTCTGGGCCACACCGTCCACCTATGAGTGACTTCCCACGCACGCCACGACCGCTTCTCCGCCTGATCCTCAGCACCTGCGCCCGTCTGCTTGCCTCCATGGACAGCGGTACCGCTGCCGAGGAAAGCCGCCGCCCGGCGCCAGCCAACGGTCATCACATCATCGGCCCGGACTACCTGATGGATCCGGATCTCACGGATCGCGGCCAACCCAAGGGTCAGAGTTTCGAGTTCATGATGCGTCTCGCCGACAGTGCGATTTTTCGCGGCGATGATCCGACGCTCGAACCCGCCAAGAAGGCCGTGCGCACGCAACGGAAGATTTCCGTCTACATCCCTGCCGCGTATCGCGACGGCACCCCGGCCCCGGTGCTCGTGATCCATGACGGCCCTGGGCAACTGCCGCTGGTGCGCCACGCGCTCGATAATCTCACTCGCTCGGCGGACCCGCAGCGACGCCTTCCCGCGTTCATTGCCATCGCAGTGGAGAACGGGGGCAATGATGGCAAGAACAGTCAGCGCGGACTGGAGTACGACACCATGTCCGATCGACTGGCACGCTTCATCCACGGTGAGGTGCTGCCTGCTGTCCGCGCCCAGGCCGACATCCAAGCTGCGTATCCCAAGCTGACGTTCAGCAACGACCCGTGGGATCGCGCGGTGTTGGGGTGCAGCTCCGGCGGCGCGGCGGCCCTGAGCATGGGGTGGTTTCGACCCGACCTCTTCCGACGGATCGCGGCCTACTCGGGGACGTTTGTGGATCAGCAGGACGATGATGCTCCGGAAGAGCGCACCTATCCGCTAGGCGCTTGGGAGTACCACTCCTCGATGAAGCTGATCGAGAGCCAGGCGCCCAAGCCGCTCCGCATTTTCACGCACGTGTCGGAGAACGACAATCGCGCCCAGGATCCGGAGGCGACCTACCACAACTGGGTCATGGCCGGGGAACGCACCGCCGCCGCACTCCAGGCCAAGGGCTATGCGTATCGATACGTCTTCAGCAAGGCGACGGGACATTGCGACCGGCGGGTGTTCGAGCAGACCCTCGCGGACACGCTGGTCTGGCTCTGGAGCGGGGAGAGGCCGAAGTGAGCGCCCGACCGACTTTCGTCGAGGTTCGTTACACCGTAGCGCCCGTCCCTCAGGGTTCATAACGTCTTTATTACATTGGAGTTAGTCCTGCTAAACCTGAGCGCTGCCGGAGCCGCCGAGGATAAACGTCGGAAAACATGACACTTCTTCGAAAGCCAGGAGCTCAGCAACGGCCAAAACCAGGTCTCCATGCATTTCACAACCTATTCTCTATAAGATACTTGAATGACTTTCACACATCCACCCTCGGATCCAGCTATCGCCCGGCATGCGTGATGCGTCCTTGCCGCGTGCCACTGCCAAGGCACGAAATTCAACCGACGCCTAGCCTAGCGCTATCCATCCCCAGCCACACATCATGAACAGCTCCCTTAAAGTCCTGGCCCTCGCGATCGCGGCCTCCAC
>JADLFD010000696.1 GCA_020845805.1 Verrucomicrobiales bacterium
AGGACGGGCCCGTGGTGGGGAAGAACGGCGAGGCGGGCGGCGTGACTGGGCAGGATCTGGACGCCATCGGTGATCACTGCGCGGTAGAGGCCGGCGAGATCGGGGGTGACGGAAGGGAGGTCGAGATGGGAGTGGGTGGCGCCCGCGATCGGGTGGTCGCCGCGCATCCATTGATATCGGGGAGAGGGGAGACTGGCGACGGAGACTTCGAAGCGCGCGGATTGCCCGGCGAGCACGGTGAGCGGGGTGGGGTGTTGCGTGATGTGCGGGGCTGCGGGGGCGGGGGTGACGACCACCTGGGCACGGGCTTCACCGACGGGATTGGACACGTGGACCTCATACGTTCCGGCAGAATCCGAGAGCGGCAAGGGCAGCGAGGCCTGGCTTGCGTCGGGTAGGGTTTGTCCATCCCGGGTCCACTGGAAGGTGAAGGGGGGTGTGCCCGCCACGCGGAGCATGAGTTGCGGACGTCCATCCTGCGACGTCGCGAGGCTGGGGCCGTGGAGGAGGTGGGGCGGGCGAGGGGTTTCGGCGTACGCCGGGGAAGCGCCGGCGGGGTGGGGCAGGAGGAAGACGCGATCAAGGCCGGCGAGGGCAAGGCTGGTTCCGCGGTTGATGCCCGTGAGGGCGACGGCCGAGCCAAACTGACTCGGAGTGTGGTCGGTCCAGTACTGGCCGCGGGGCGTGGGAGTGTCGAGGTCGACGAAGAGACTACGGCCGCTCGGTTGGATTCCGTCGCCAGGTCGGAAGCAGGTGCCGCCGAGATACAACGCGCCGGCGTGGTGGCGCACCTCATTCACGGAGGACCAGCGGCCGAGGTCGTAGGATTCACGGGTGGCCTCTGGTGCGTCGGGATGACCGATCACGAGGGTCAGGGAACGCGGGCCAAACCAATTGGTTTCGAAGCGTTGTTGCAGGATGCAGGCGACGCGGTTTTGCCACGTGAAGGCGCCGAGGATGGAGACCGTGGTGGCGGTGTCCGACGGGGGCGGGCGGGGAGACCACGTACGGTCGTGGGGTGAGAGTTGGGCGGAGAGCCAGAGGGACTCATGGCCGGAGCAGCCCTCGACGATTTCCGAGATCAATGTTCCGAACATGGTTTCGACGAGGTATCCGACCCCGGCCTGGTAGGCTTCCCGCAGGGCGAACTCCAGGGCGACGGGGATTTCGGCGAGGCCGATCCAGGAGGCGGCCAGGGAAACGGCGTCCAGAGTTACCAGCCATTGAGCGATGCAGTCCTGTTGCTGGAACGCGCGTCGCAGGGTCAGGAATTGCTGGGGCAGGGCAGAGCCCGAGACCAGGGTTTCGTGGAGCAACCCTGAGATCCACTCGCCGAGGACGTTCTGCAGGTCCACGTCGAAGTCGAGGACGGGTTCCAGCAGTTGCTGGAGAGGAGTGTCGAGATCGGAGAAGTGGAAGGCGTTCTGGATTTCGCGGCGCAGGACCTGCTCGAGATGGGTATGGAAGTCGGCCGTGGGCAGGTGTGAAGCACTGGCCAGGAGGTCTACGGTGGTGCGTTCCGAAAGCTGGATGGCCTCGAGGGACAGGAGGAGTTCGGCGAGGTTGCTGCCGGTCTGGCCGGGGGCATCCAGGCGGAGACCCCAATGTGACAGGGCTTGTCGCACGGTCATCGCGCCCTCGATCCCCGCGCTTTCGGGCATCAGTTCCAGCAGACCACGGGCGACCAATCGGCCATAGAGCAGGCCGCTGGGGAGGCGCCGAGCCGCTGCGGCGTGGGCCTTGGGGAGGGGTAGGTCTGAAAGGCCGAGGTCGAGAGCGGGGGCCAGTCGGCCGGCGAAGTTCTCGCCCAGGCTCCGTTGCATGGCTTCGAGCCGGGCCTGGACCTCTCGCTGGTAGCCAGCGAGGTCCGGGCGTCCGCTGAGGTAGCGATGGAACTTGAGGAGCTCGAACCAGGCGTACCCGTCGAGATTCAGATGTCGCCCCGACGAGGCGTCATTCCAGGAGAACAGGGCCAGATGAATGAGTTCGCGCGCCGATTCAGGGTAACGTGCGCAGGAGGGAAGTTGCAGGCCGGGCACCCAGTCGAGCAGATCGCCCAGGCCATCGAGGATGGTGTTGAGTGTGCCGAAGCCGCCGCAGGTGCGCAGGGTGAGGGTGACCAGTTCTCCCGGGGCGGAGTGGGCCATCGCCTCGATGAGCTCGCGCAGCGTCCACTGCATGTAGGCGGGGTTGCCGATGAGGGGTGCGATGACCTCGAGGGTGAGTTGGCGGATGAGGGTTTCCTCGGTCAGATCGGCGTGAAAGGCGCCAGCAATCCGGGCGCGCGTTTCAGACGTGGTGGCCTGATGAAGATCGGGTCCGAGGATGTTCTCCAACCAGAGCCGCAATGGTGGCGAGAACCATTCCTCACTTAGGGCCGCCTCGATTTCTGGGCTGAGACGATCGGAGATCACCAGGGAGAGCGCGGTCTCGAGGGGCAGATCCGGCGAGAGGTCCAGTTGGTCGAGCACGGCGGAAAGGCGTTCCTCGGGTGGAAACCGTTCCAGGATCAACGAACCCAGAGTGCGTTGGGGGTGAACCTGAAGCTCGGCGGAACGGGTGAGACCACGGGTCTGCCATTCGGCGAGCGTGTGGGTGGGAATACTGCGAGAAAGCAGTTCCCGCAGGGGCAGGTGCAGGGCGTCGCCGCGCAGGACACGCTCGAGTTTGGGTTGCCAGAAGGTTTGGCGATGGGCTTCGCGTCGGGGTTCGAAGACGCGAAGCCGAACCTGCGCCGAGCTGGAATCGAAATGGAGGCTGGCGGGGTTCCCGCCGAAGAGTTGGCTGACGGGTTCATCATCCTGCACGGACCATCCTTGCGGACCACCCCAGAGCAGGCGTGGGGAATCCGGTTGGGCTAGATCGATGAGCACCTGCTGGTGCACACGCTGACCTGGGTCTCCGGTGATCTGCGGATTGGGGACGACCTGTTGGAGCAGGCTGGCGTGGCGCCCGGCGAAGTGGAGTTGGGTCATGCCAAGTCCGAGGCCGGTCAGGGTCGGAGGCAGGTCCCGTTCAAAGTCGAGGCGTCCACTGGCATCGAGGAGGTAGTGAGCCAGTCCGCGCCGCGTCTGCAGCAGCAGTCCGCGGTCGTGGGGATGGAGCGCGAGCGGCGTGAACATGACGCCGTTGGTAAGGAGGGATCCGAAATCCAGCGACGAGGTTAGCCGCGGGTGATTCGGCAGGCGGGAATTCCACACGTCGATCCGTTCATGCCCGCGGGCGTCCGTGAGGGCGACGTAGAGGTGGTCCTGGTGGCCCGCCACGGTGCGGATGGACACGGACTCGCTGCCGGCGAGTTCGGCATAGAGTGTCGCCTGGAGCACGGCCGGGTGCGGATGGGGGGCGAGTGGAGCGGGGACGGCCGACTCCGCGCCGCGGGCGGGCGCAAGACCGGCGAACAGGCATGTTAAAAAGCCACTGAGCGCTCGAGCGAGGAGTGAGGGGGAGGGACGGGGGATGGTCAATGGAGGGGGCCTGGCCGGATTTTGGGGCCGAGGCCTGAGACCTTCATCGGCCGAATCGGGAACGACTTCAGTGCGGCGGACCTTGGGGCGGTGACCACGAGATTCTTGCGAGACTGGGAGTGCGCGCCACGATATCGGCAGTTCCCATCATGCACTCACCCGCTGCCCTGGTGTCGAAGGCCGTTCCACCGAGTCCACTAAGCCTCTGGGCCTCCCGGCGGACTTGGTACGCCGTGGTTTTTTGGCTGGTGATGGGCGCCGTACCGGGGACGCGGGGAGCGGAGGAGCCCACGGGGGCGTTCTTCCGAGACTGGCTGTTGTGCGGGCCGTTTCCGGTCCTGACCGCGGAGGCGGCGGATTTGGAGGCCATCCGGCTGCCTGGTTTTTATGCTGACTGGCTGAGTGCGTCTGGAGGCGAGACCGCGGTGCGTCCGAAGGAGGGGGAGGAAGTCCGACACGCGGGAGGGATCGCGGTGTGGCGCGGGTACCGCTCCGAAACCGACGCCCTCAATCTGGATGTCGCGGTGTCCAAGACCAACGGGGTGGTGGCGTATGCGTATCGCGAGATTGAATCCGAGCGTGACGTGGTGTGCTTGCTTTCGGTGGGGAGTAACGATGGCGCGCGCGTGTGGTGGAACGGGGAGGAGATCCTCGATGCGCCGGGACCGCGCGGGTTGAAGCTCGATCATCACCTCGTGCCAGTCTCGCTGGGCAAGGGCGTGAACCGGTTGCTGGTGAAGATCGAGGAGCGTGGCAACAGCTGGCGGTTGGCGTGTCGGTTGCTTCCGCTCGGACACCAGGGCTTCGCGGAGCGGTTGCGGTTGTTCGAGGTTCAGACCTCGGCGGAAGGCGTGCCGACGATTCGGGCGCGATCCAGCCAGGCGCTGATGTCGGCGTTGGTGAAGTCGGCGCGATTCGAAGTGGTACCGGAAGCGGCTCCGGAACGGACGTTGTGGACGGGCGACTGGAGGGGTGAGTCATCTTTGGGAGTGGGCGTCAGCATCGCGCGGTTTAGGCGATTCCGGATGCGGGCGCAGGTGGCGTTAGCGGAAGGCGGGCGTCAGGAGTGGACCGTGCCATTCACCGCGGGACGGAGGTCGGAGCATGTGCTGTTCGAAGGCGGTCGCAGTGCGTACCGCATCGTATTGGATCAGGCCGCTTCGGAGAGCGAGCGCTGGGCGGCTGGCGAATTGCAGCGGTGGCTGACGGAAATCGGGGGAGTGTCGCTCCCTGTTCACACGGGTTCTGGGGCGTGGCTGGGGGGAGAAAAGGAGATTCACCTCGGGTGGAGTGATCCCGTGCGGGGGTTGTTAGGCGAGGACGCGAAGCCACCGTCGGACTCGGATGAAGGCTTCCACTATCAGTCGGTGGGAGACGCCATCGTGATTTGGGGCGGGCGACAGCGGGGGACGATGCACGGGGTGATGTCGTTTTTAGAACGGGAGTTGGGCGTGCGGTTCTACACCCCGTCGGTGACGGTCGCCCCGAAGCGGGAGCGCTGGGGCTTCACGGGGCTGGACCATGCGGAGTCGCCGGGCGTGCGCGTTCGGAACGACTTTTACTTCGAAGCCTTTGACCCGACCTGGGCGGCGCGGAACCGTGTGAACGGCGCCATGAGTCCGCGTCCGCAACCGGGCGGTGTGGAGACCTACTGGTCGGTGCACACCTTTTATCCCCTCGTCCCGCCGGAGGAATTCTTTCGGGAGCACCCGGAGTATTTCAGTCTGATTGAGGGCGTGCGCACGCATGAGCGCGCGCAGCTGTGTCTGACCCAGCCGGACGTGCTCCGGATCGTCATCGAGCGGTTGCGCCGGCGCATGCGGGAAAGTCCCGAGTATCTCATTTACGACGTGTCGCAGAATGATTGGGCGGGGCCGTGCGAGTGTGCCGCGTGTCGTGCCCTGGCTGAGCGGGAGGGGAGCGAGTCGGGGCCCGTGTTGCACTTTGTGAACCAGGTGGCGGACGCGGTGCGTGAGGAGTTTCCGACCAAGTTCGTGGGGACGCTGGCGTATCAGTACACGCGCAAGCCCCCGCGGATGGTGAAACCCCGGGACAACGTGGTCGTGCGCTTCTGCAGCATCGAATGCTGCTTTGCGCATCCCTTCACCACCTGTCCCGAGAACCGGGATTTCGTGGCCGACATGGATGGTTGGGCCCGGATGGCGCCCCACCTCTACATCTGGGACTACGTCGTGAACTTCAGCCACTATGTCATGCCGTATCCGAATTTCCGCGCCCTGGCGCCCAACATCCGGTTCTTCCGAGATCACCGCGCCATCGGGATCATGGAACAGGGGGCGTATCAGAGCCGCGGGGGCGAGTTCGCGGAGTTGCGCGCCTACGTGTTGGCGCGGCTGCTCTGGGATCCTGAGGCCGCGGTGGAGCCGATCGTGGCGGATTTCATGCACGGCTACTACGGGCGCGCGGGTCAGTTCGTGCAGGCCTATTTCGATCTGCTCCATGGCCGCCTCACGCCGGAGACGCAC
>JADLFD010000697.1 GCA_020845805.1 Verrucomicrobiales bacterium
GGGATTGAAGCGCCAGATGCCCGCGGAGTTCAGTCGTCGCACCCCGAACGGAGTCTCCACGTGGGTGTGCGTGTAGATCGACTGGTTCATGTAGAGGTGACCGTCGAATCCCCACCGCAGGGTGTGCAGGTTGTGGTGGGTGTCCTCGGTGCCGAAGCTGGAAAGCACAATCGTCTTCCGATCGGCCCGGCCATCGCCGTCGGTGTCGGCGAAATGCAGCAACTGATGACTAGCCCCCACGTAGCACCCGCCCTTGCCATCGGGAACCACGCTGGTCGGGATGAGCAGCTTGTCGGCGAACACAGTGGACTTCTCCGCGTGTCCATCGCCGTCCGTATCCTCCAGGACCACCACGGCGTCCTCGGCTTCCTGCCCGGGTCGAATCTGCGGGTACACTCGTGAACTGGCCACCCACAGCCGGCCCTGCGGATCCCAGTTCATCTGGATCGGTTTGAAGAGCTGCGGATTCTCCGCCCACAGCGTGGCTTCCAGTCCGGGGTGCACCTCGAACCGAGGCACGGATTGCTCGCGGAAATGGGGATCCTTGGCCGGCGCACGATGCTCACTGAGCGCGCGCACCTCCGAGACGACGGCCGGATCCTGCCGCGTGAGATCCCGCAGTTTGGCGATCTTCCCATCCCAGGTCTCCACGATGGGATCGAAGCGGGGGATCTCGACGGCGTTCTGGCCCTGCTCGTGTTTGCGGAAGCCAAACAGGTAAGTCCAGTTGGCCGGGCGCCAGCGGTGGAAGAACTGCTCATTCTTGTGAGCCACGGCCTCCCGCAGCACCGCCAACCCTTCGCCCTTCGGCACCTCGAGCCCGAGATCCTGGACGATCTGGGTGGCGAGGTGCTCATACCCCAACCGGTTCAGAACCACGGGCGATTCGTAGCTGACCACGCGCAGACGCGCCAACTGGCGCGAGAGGGTGAGCACGTCCACGAACCGCGTTCCTTCGCGTGATTCGCTGAACTCACGCAGGCCGGTGGACACCGCGTCGAGATCCTTGCTGCGCTGGGAATCAGCGCGCTCGCCCAATTGCTGGATCGGCCCCAGCACCACATGCCGCACTTTGGTGCCGGAAGCGTCATCGACGGCATCCATCAACCGTCGCAGTTCAGCCACGAACGCCGGCACGCCCGCCGCCCCCTGCTCCAAGGCAGCCGTCATGCCATAGCTCATGAAGGTCACCGTTGGTTTCACCAGGGAAACCTGCTCCTTCACACGCTTCAACCACTCATCACCCCCCTTGTTCCAATCGAAGCTGGCGCGCGAACGGCCGAGGGGGGTGTCTGCCGACCAACTCAAATTGCGAAACGTGATGTTCTGGTTCGGCTGGGCGGCGGTCAGGCGCGATTCCAGCGCGCCATACTCGCCCTCGCGCTCGAAGAAGGTGTCGCCCAGGAATAGAACGCGTTCGCCGTCCTTGAATTCGAATTTCGCGGCCGCGCCCGGGCTTCGCGGGATCAGCCCGAAAACGAGGACCAGAACGCACGGCAGCAGGCGCCACCGAAAGCGCGGGACCGTATCCCGGTCGGGTTGCGACGGGCTCGAGGTGACGCTGGGCATGAGGATGAGGCTAGCGGTGGCTCGGAATCTGGAACAGATGAAATCCATCCCACCACGGCTCCCCTGGACTCGGGACCTTGCAGAGCGTGCCGCCAGAGGGCGCGCCCTGCCCGATCAGCAGGCCGGCGGTGGGCGAATCCTTGGAACAGTTTGAGAGCAAGGGAGCCCGCTAGCGATTCCCGGCGCGGATGAGCGGGTCCCAGTACTGGTAGTTGATCAGGCCTTTGGCCCCCGCGGACACGGGGTCGGACGGAGGATTGATCAACTCGCTCTTGCGGGTTTCCGCGTGACCGTCATTGAACACCGAGACTCCGTTGCGCCCGTGGCGGATGTTGTCAACGCCCTCGAGATTGTGATTACCGGGGCCGTCCTTCATGCCGGAGGTGGGCCACCAGAGACTGCTGCTCCAACTGCCGGACGGAGTGGGCATGCCATCGCCGACAGCCAGGTTCTGGGCGGGGGAGACAATGCGCGTGCGCTTGAACCAGGGTGCCGTCTCGAAGGTGACGCCGCCGACGCTCACCGAATGCGCCTGGTAGGGGTGCACCCCCAGGAAAAACGCGTTCATGCCATAACCCACCTTGTGCGCGTCGAACTTCCAATCCCAGACCAGGCCGTAGTCGCGCCGCTTGGCCTTGATCGCCGGGCACCGGAAGAAGTTGCTGGCGCTGCGATCGCCATACCCGACGATGGTGACCCCCCACCAATTGGTCAGGGATGCATTGGCGTCGTCCGTGCGCAGGTTGCTGTTGCGATGGCCCGGGAACGTGTCCTCGTTGTCATCGGTGTACAACTGCATGAACAAACCGATCTGCTTCAGGTTGTTCATGCACTTGATGCGGTCCGCCTTGGTCTTCGCCTTGGCCAGCGCGGGCAGCAGCATGCTGGCCAGAATGGCGATGATGGCGATCACCACCAGGAGTTCGATGAGGGTGAACGCGCGGCGCACAGCCACGAACGGGTGACGGTGGAGGATGGCCTTCGCCGGGCACGGGGAGGGCGTCGGGAGGATCTTCATAGCTTGGACTGGATGAGGTCGCAGCGGTACGGGTTGGCACTTCCCGCATCCCCTCACCCGTTGCGCTCCTCCATGGTCAGAGGGTTGCTTGGGGCCGAGTCCCCCGACGTCACGGAGGGGCGCCGGAGATGAGAGCAGGTGATGGCGTCAATAAATGACGGA
>JADLFD010000698.1 GCA_020845805.1 Verrucomicrobiales bacterium
ACCGCGGCGTCATAGGCGGCCGCGTCATCGCTGCCGGCCGGGCTGTCGGCCTGGATCACGGCGAGGCCACGCAGCGCGGGGACGGCTTCGGGGAATTTTTCGAGGACCTTCCGGTAGGCTTGGATTGCCGGTTGGGTTTGTCCGCGGGCGAGGGAGAGGGACCCGTAGGCGGCGAGGGCGATCGGTTGATTCGGATCGGCTTTCAGCAGCGCATCAATGCTGGCGGCGGCGGCGGGCGACGCGGTGTCGAGTCCGTCTAGGGCGCCGAGCAAAGTTTTGGCCTGGGCGGCGACGGGGGCGTTGGCAGCCGCGGCGTTCCCGAGGGCCGAACGGGCTTCGTTGATGCGGCCGAGCAAGGCGTTGGCGGTGGCGAGGTCCAGGGCCAGATCATGGCGCTGGGGGAACTGGCGAACCGCTTCGGAGAGGGCTCCCGAGGCTCCCGAGAGGTCTCCCGCGGCGAGCGCGATTTTACCGGCGGCGGCCATGACGTCCGGGTCGTTGGGGGCGATCGCGCGGGCGCTGCGCAGGAGTTCCGCGGCCCGGGTGGGGTCTTTGAACTGGGTCGCGGAGAGGAGCGCCAATCGGGCGAGGGCGACGCTGGACTTCGGGTTGATCCCGAGCACGGCTTCGTAAGCGGATTTGGCGCCCTCGTAATTGCCACGGGACACGTAGGCGCCGGCGAGGCGGCTGAGCGAGATGACATCCTTGGGGAACTCGGTTCGGCGTTTTTCCAGCGACCGCACCTGATCGTCGGAGAGGGTGTCCGAGCTATTGCCGAGGAGGGCGAGACTTTCGCGGGCGGTTTCGATGCCGGCGAAAGGGGACGGAGCGCGGACGGCGTAACCGAGGGCCTGGCGGGCTTCGGCCTCGTTGCCCATCATGTAGTGGGCCATGCCGAGGTGGAACTGGGCTTCGTGATGGGCGGACAAGCGGGCAGAGGCTTCGGTCAGGATGCGGAGGGCCTCCGGGTACTGGCCGCTGCGGAACAGGATCCAGCCGAGCGTATCGGCGATCGCGGGGTCTTCCGGGGCGAGTTCCCGGGCGCGTTCGGCAGTGCGTCGCGCGTCGTCAAGGCGCCCGAGGTGTTCGGCCTGAAGGTAGGCGAGGTTGTTGTGGAGATAGGGATTGGCGGAGCGAGACTTGAGGGCGCGCTCGTAGCGTTCGGCAGCGCGCGCGTAGTCCTTCTGTTGCTGATAAATTTCCGCGCTGAGGATCAGAGCGCCCATGTCATCGGGCTTCTTGGCGAGCAGGTTCTCGAGTTCCTGGAGGGCATCCTTCTGACGTCCCTCACTGCGGGCGAGCACACGGGAGAGGGACATGAAGCCGTCGATGGATTCCGGGTTGAGTTCGACGACTTTGCGCGCGGAGCGTTCGGCCTCCTCGAGTTTACCGTCGTGCAACAGCACTTCGCATTGCACGAGCCAGAGGAGGGGGTTGTTGGCCTCGCGAGCGATCCGCTCCTGGATCCGTCGCAGCGCGGCGGGTGTATTGGTGGCGGCGACGTCCAGTTGGACCAGTTGTTCGAAGGCCGCGAGGCTGTTGGTGGGGGAGAGACGCAGGGCGTCTTCGAACGCCTTGCGGGCGTCGGGGGCGCGATTCAACTGGCGGAGGACCATCCCTTGTTGGAGTGGGGCTTCGTAACTGTTGGTGAAGCGTGAGCGCGCGACCTGGAGCGCATTGAAGGCGTCTTCCGGTCGGCTGGCGGCGGACTGGGCTCGGGCGAGTTGCAGGTAGGAGGGTTCGTAGTTCGGACTGTGTTTGATGGAGTCGCGAAGCACGGTGATGGCCTGATCGTGGGCGCCGCGGGCGAGGTGCAACTGGGAGAGCAGGAGTGCTGCTTCCGCGAAGTCGGGTCGGAGGCCGACGGCCTTTTCGAGGGAGACAATGGCGCGTGCGGCGTCCCGGTTAGCGAGGTGGGTGCGGGCGAGTTGGAACTGGAGGGCTTCGGAATCCGGCCGGACCTTTTCGGCGCGTTCAAGTTCGCGGATGGCCTGGTCGGGATGATTCTGGACGAGGCGCAGCTGCGCGTAGGTGCGGATCACGTCGATATCCGCGGGGGCTTGGGCGGCCGCGCGGGCGAGGGCCTTTTCGGCGTCCTCGGGTTTGCGTTCGACGAGGGCGAGTTCGGCACGGGCGACCCAGGCGGCGGTACGCTCAGGGGCTTTGCTGTTGAGTTCATCGAGGACGGCGCGAGCCTCGTCGAGGCGTCCGGAGGCGAAGAGGAAGCGGGCCCAGGCGAGGCGTGCGGGGCCGTGAGGGGCGGAGAGGGTGTAGGCTTGTTTGAGGTGCTGTTCCATCTCCGCTCGCCGGCCCTGCTGGTTGAGGAAGTTTGCGTAGAGTTGGTGGACAGCCGCCGTGTTAGGGCCGAGGGCGAGCGCCTTTTGGAAGCTGGCTTCGGTGGCGGCGCGATCGCCGCCGTTGAGGGCGAGGGTGGCCTCGACGAGGTGGTAGAGGGGGTGGTCGCCGCGTTGGGCGCGGAGTTGGGCAAGCTTGGCTTGGGTGGAGCTCAGTTCTTCGGGGGTGCGGGTGACGCTGCCGAGGAGCAGGAGGCCGGTTTCGTTGGTGGGATTGCGTTGGAGCAGTTCGTTCAGCTCCTGGCGGAAGCGGGTGCGGTTGGTGACCCCGGGCATGCCGGCGTAGATGACCGACATGTGTTCGAGGGCTTCGACGTCCTCGGGAAAGAGGGAGCGTCCCTTCTGGAGGAAGGCGAAAGCCGGCATGAGCTGGCCCTGTTCGAAGAAGATCTTCCCCAGCCGCAGCACGGCGGTGGAGTTGGTTGGCTGGATGCGCAGCGCGTTGATGTACTCGATTTTGGCGACCTCGAATTCGCGCTTGGCGAAGGCGGAATCGGCTTTCTCGAGGTGTCCCGCGAGGCGGTCCTCCTTGGAGCAACCCAGGAGACCGAGGGCGAGAGCCAGCCAGGGAAGGACACTCAGGCGCAGGAGGACGTTCACATTCATAGGCTAGGGGATTCGGGCGAGATAGGAAAGGAGGTTGAGGCGAATGCCGGTCCGGGTGCGGTTGGGATCAGGCTTCGGCGAAGGGGAGAAGAGCGCGGCGGAGTTGTTGAACCTTGAGGAGACGAAAGGCGCCGAAGCGGACCGCCAGGCTGGCGAGAGGGTGAGTAAAGAGGCAATAGTCGTCCAGCAACGGGACGGGAGTCGAGCCATAGCCGAGTTTGAAGGCCGACATGCCGCAGATCTTGGAGGGATCGAGTTCTTCGCCGGCCAGGATTCGGCGGGCGAGGTCCGCATTGATCCCGTCGAAGTCGTACGTGGTGAAGCCGTTTTCCTTCGCCCAGTTGATGACGGTCCAGTCGAGGAGTTCGTTGGGATATTTATCGGCGTGATCACCGGTCCAACCGACCCGCCAACGGCGGGCGCGCGAGCCGGCGGTAACGATGAAGCAGGCGGCGACGGGTTGGGAATCCCACTCGGCGATGAACAGGTGGGTAGCATTTCTGGACGCGGTCGAGGTCCAGAGATCGGAGAGAAATGAGCCCCCTGGGATATTGGGAAGCACACCACGACGGCGGCAAAGGGTCGCCATGAGCTCCCAGAATCCGGGTAGATCGTCGACGCCGCCCAAGCGTACTTTTAATCCCCGCTTGAGGCCTTTACGGATGTTTTGGCGCGTAGTGGTGCGCATACCTTGGAGGAGGGCCTCGGGCGTGGGGTGCAGATCGAGTTCTGCGGTGCCCATCAGGCGCCGGTAAGGGGGGAGCATCTCAGGGCGGCGGCGGTAGCCCATGCGTTGAAGAAGATCCGCACCACCCGGGAGGGAATAAGGCAGGACCACGGCAACGTAGTGCAGCCCACGGCGTCGGGCATGAGCGCGGATCTCCTGGAGCAGGCGGCTGGCAATCTCGGGGGTCGCGGAAGCCACCAGGGGGCCGCGTTTGACGAAGCCCACTTTGAACCAGCGTTTCACGCGGCGCTCCAGGATCTGGGCGCCGCCGACCAGTTGGCCGGCGTCGTAGGCGAGGAGTCGTTCGGCCTTCCAGCCACTGCGGGTTTGGAGGGCGCCCCACGCGCTGGTCTGCTCCAGGTGGGAATCGGGGTGATTCCAGACGAATTCCTCCCACTCGGGGGACGGCTCGTGTTCGGTTTGGATGGAGAGTCGGTACATGCGACGGGAACGGGTGGGGTTCCCGGGAGCTTATTTGGACGATTGGCGACTAGAGGGCGCGTGACGGATTCGGAGCGGACACCTTGGGGCACTCTTGCCGTCGGAGCCACCAAAGCAGCAGGAAGAAGGGGATGAGGCTGAGGGCGAAGAACACCGGCCCGCCGCGGTGGTGGAGGGCGGAGTGGATGATCGTGGGGTCCACGTTGGCCGAGAGCAGGGTGATGGTGCAGATGCGGAAGGTGTTCCGCAGGATTCCGAGAGGGATGACGCTGAGTGCGAGCACCCCCTGGCGCCAGGGGGATTTCAAGAGGAGATGACCCCCGATGAGGCTGGTGATGAAGAGCACCACCGTGGAGCGCACCCCGCTGCATTCCTGGGCCACCTCGAAGCGCAGTCCGGGAACCCAGAAGTTCCGCTCGTCACGGACATACGAAACGGAGAGGAGTCGAAAGGCCCACTCCACGACACTGGCGGAGGCGTGCTGAAGTCCCTGTTCGATCGCCTGCACCATCGGTTCGGGGAACGGGATGGTGAAGACCAGGAAAGCGAGCGGGAAAAGCCGTTGGCGCAGGGCGGATGGATCGAAGCTGGCGAGTGCCGCGGCCCAGACGGCCAGGACCCAGGGTAGCAATTGGGTAGCGAGCCAGGAGGTCTCGTGCTCGAATCGACCCGCGGCACGGCCGAGGTAGCTGGCGGTTCCCGCGGCCAGCGCGGCCAGGCCGAGGACCAGGGCGGCCGTGGTTGCGCGTCCCCGGAGGGGCGCGGTACTGGAGGACTGGTTGAGGGGGACGTAGCGGGAGGGCCAGGCCAGCCAGACGCAGATCAGCGGGATGAGCGCGGCATAGGAGTGCAGATCATCGGCGGCGGCCGATTTGATGAGCTGAAGCCATCCCGGGAGGAGGCCGACGGTGGCGACGAGGACGAGGCCAGCGAAGAGCCGGACCCGCGGTTCACGCAGGACTCCGGCCACCGAGGTGGCGCCCGGCGCCGGCGTCCCTTGCGTCGACGAGGTTCGGGGAGTGGGGGAGACGTCCATGGCGGATTTCAGGGAGCCGTGCTCTGGCGTGGCGTCCGGAGAAGGGGGTGCAGGGGGCGTGGCACGGTGGTAGGGGCGAAACGGGTTTCAGGTCCCATAGTCCAGGTGACTCCAGGCGTAGGCGAGGCCCAGGACTTCAGCCAGGACCGCCTTGACTCCGGCGCTGTATTTCCACCAGGCGTCTTCGGGGTAATCGAGGCACGGAACAGCGATGATTCCCACGCGAACCTGGTCGCCGAGGGCACGCTGGAAGCAGAGGTGGCTTCGGCGGGCATGGCTGCCCAGGGAGACCAGTTGAACCGCATCCAGGGGCCAGTGCTGTTCGAGGGCGGCGGTACGGAACGAGATCGCCGAAGCGAAGGTGCGGTTGCGCTCGCGGTGCTCCGTGGGCACAGCGAAGACCTGGTTGGTGGGCAGGCCGAGGCGCAGCAGCGTGGCGCGGGCCAGTTCGGCGTAGGTCTTGAACTCCGCCAGGTAACTCCCGTGGTCCAGCGGTCCGCCGGTGGTGACCAGGCGTTGATACCCGCCCTGCCTGAACTCCTCCGCCGCGCGCTGGAGGGCATAGTCGGGGAGCCAGCCTTCGACCACCAGGGAGGAGGCGGACACGCGCTGCTGGCGGGCGAGGAACGGGTGGACATTGAGGACGAGGATCGCGACGAGGATCGCGCCCAGCGCAACCACGATCAGCAGGCTTCTCCGGCACCGCGCTCCCGCGCGACGGGGGCACGGGACATTCCGGCTGGTTTCCAGAGTGGAGTCAGTCACGGAGCGGGAGTGGCCTCAGGGTAGAAGTCGCGGTACCAGGCGACGAAACGGCGGACCCCTTCCTCGATGGGAACGGCGGGCGAAAACCCGACTTCGGATTGGAGGTCTCCGATGTCGGCCCAGGTGGCCAGGACGTCGCCCGGCTGCATGGGGAGGGGTTCGAGGACCGCGGGACGGCCGAGGGCCTGTTCGAGGAGTTGGATCAGGTGGAGCAACTCGACCGGGTTTTGGTTGCCGATGTTGTAGACCCGGTAGGGCGCTCGGCTGGTGCCTGGGTCGGGTGTTTCGCTGTTCCAATCCGGTTGGCCGCGGGGCAAATGATCGGCGACGCGGACCACGCCTTCGGCGATGTCGTCGATGTAGGTGAAATCGCGGCGCATGCGCCCGTGGTTGAACAGCTGGATCGGTTTCCCGGTGAGGATGGCGCGCGTGAACAGGAAGAGCGCCATGTCGGGGCGTCCCCAGGGACCGTAGACGGTGAAGAACCGGAGACCGCTGGTGGGCAGTTGGAAGAGGTGACTGTAGGTATGCGCCATGAGCTCGTTGGCCTTTTTGGTGGCCGCGTAGAGGCTCAGGGGGTGGTCCACGTTGTGATGCACGCTGAACGGCATGCGCGTGTTTGCGCCGTAGACCGAACTGGAGGAGGCGTAGGTGAGATGCTCGACACCGTGATGGCGGCAGGCTTCGAGGATATTGACGAAGCCCACCAAGTTGCTCTCGACGTAGGCGTGCGGATTTTCGAGGGAGTAACGGACCCCGGCCTGGGCGGCGAGGTGGATCACGCGTGGCGGGGGGGCGGTGCGGAAAACACGTTGCTCCAGCGCGGCGCGATCGGCGACGTCGAGTTGCTCGAACTGGAAGGACGGGTGGGCGCGCAGCAGTTCCAGGCGCGCCTGCTTGAGACGGGGGTCGTAATAGTCGTTGAGGTTGTCGACACCCACGACCTCGTCGCCGCGATCGAGCAGGCGACGGGCGACATGGAACCCGATGAAACCGGCCGCTCCGGTGACGAGGTATTTCATGGCG
>JADLFD010000699.1 GCA_020845805.1 Verrucomicrobiales bacterium
CCGTTGGTGCCGGTGCGGCCGGCGGGCACGGTGAACTGGTAGGGAGTGTCGCGGAACAGGACCTTCTCCGAGGTGTCGTGCTCGTCGGGATCGAAGCGGAAGGTCCAGAGGCCGTTGGGATCCCCATTCTCGATGCTGCCCGGCAGGGTGCGGCGGCTCACGAGGCGCGGCAGGATCGAGGCGTCGGAACTGTCCTGCGAGATGTTGTGCATCTGGATTGCGAGGACGTTCAGCGCGGGAGCGGGCTTGAGCAGGTGGGCGAACTCGCGCAGGGAGAAGGCATCCGGACGTCCGCCGGCTTCGTGGCTGCCGCTGGCGGCTCGGTTGAAGCGCGGCGGGGTGCCCGTGCCGTCCATGGTTTCGCTGCGGGCGATTTCCGTGCCGTTGAGGTAGGCGACGAATCCGTCGTCGTAATCGACGGAGAGCAGGAGGCCTTCGATGAATTCGGGGGACGGGGTGGCGAACTCGCGTCGCAGGTAGACGCTCAGGTAGCCGTTACGCATATCGGCCAGCGTGGTGGCGTCGTCCTCGTCGCCATACCCGATGCCGGTGGCCCCGGCGGTCCAGCTGGCGTCGTTGAACCCGGGCTGGGTCCAGCCGGTGGTGGCGCTGCCGTCGGCGGCGGGGGCGGGCTCCTGCGTGCCCTTGATGTATTTCCAGCCCGCACCGAGATCGAGCACCACGCGATCCTCGTACTGGACACTGTCATCGATGGGCGGCGTGCGGGACGAGGCGGGGAACGCTTGTTTCTGATCCGGCCAGACCTTGCGCACCGTCCAGCCGGTGAAGCATTTGGCGAGCTGTTCGATGTCGACCTGGGTGTAGCGGTTGTCGACGCCGAAGGCGAAGAGCTCGAGGATTTCGCGCGCGTAATTCTCGTTGGGGGCGCCCTTCACGTTGAGGACGTTGTCGAGGTAGATGAGCTGCGCGGGACTGGTGGCGCTGTAGAGAAGGAGGTCGCCGAAGTTCCCCAATGCCTGGTCGTGGAAGAACTGGTACTCCGTGTATTCCGCCTGGGCCGCCTCGGCCGCGGCCTGGGATTCGGTCATGGCCATGCGGGTGTCGGAGTTGCGGAGTTCGGAGAAGTGGTTGGCCACCTTGTCGAAGTCGGTAGTGAAGTGGTTCTCCCAGAATTCGCCCAGGACCGCCTGGAGCTGGCGGCGTGCGTAGATGCCGCGCACGTGAGCGAGTTGCTGAAGCGCGTCGACTCCGGCAATGCGGCGCTGAGGCGGGATGGGCAGGAGGCGGCGCGCGATCAGCTTCGGGATCATGCTGGCGTCGCTGCTGGTGAGGCTGGTGTTGTGCAGTTCGATGGCGAGGACGTTTTCGCCGGGGGTGAGGAGTGCCTTCGACGCGGTGAGATCGTACTCCACGGGTTCGCCGGCTTCGTGGTCATTGGAGGCGGGGTCGTTGAAACGGGGTGCGGCGCCGTCGACGTTTTCGCGGGCCACTTCGGTGCCGTTGAGGTAGGCGACGAAGCCGTCATCGAAGTCGACGCTCAGGATGAGGTGATCCGCGGCGGCGGGGTCGGTGACGGTGAAGCTCTTGCGGAGGTAGACGGTGAGGTAGCCGGGATTGCCCTCGGCCTGGCGCATGTCGGTCAATTCGGTGGCGTCATCCTCGTCGCCGTAGCCGATGCCGGTGGGGCCTTCGAGCCAGGTGCTGGCGGAGAAGGTCTTGGCCTTCCAGTCCGCGGGCGGGGCCTGGGTGCCCTTCAGGTAGCGCCAGGTGTCGCCGGAGTTGATCCAGAGCGTGTCCTCGCTGGGTTGGTGCACCACGAACAGCGCGTCTTCGCGCGTGCGCAAGGCGGTATTGGCCGCCTCATCGAGGGCAGCGGGGTTCAGCTGCTGCTCGATGTAGGCGCTGGCGCCGAGGGTCTGCACGGTCTGCAGGTCGGTCGCCGTCGGCCCATAGGCGAGGCGGTTGAGCAGGTGTCCAGCGCGTTCGAGCGGGGTGAGCGGCTCGGTGCCCGGCACCTGGTAGTCGACGCTGAAATACTGGGAGCCGGTAAAGGTGGCGGTGGGCACCGTCTCGCTGGTGCCGAACCGCACACGCAGAAATCGGGTCTCGCCCGGGTTGGGGAGCAGGAAGGTGACGATGGCCGGCGAGCCATTGAGGGCGCCCGCGATCACGGATTCGCGTGCGGCCTGCACGACCGTGGCGCCGGATTCGATCACCGCGTGCCGGTACCCGGACGGCACGGAGGCGGACACCACGAGGGTGTTGTTCTGGACCATGACCGACGTGATGGCCGGCGCGGAAGCGGCGGCGGCCGAAGGGGCGGCGAGGCCTCCGGCCAGCGCCAGAGCGGTGAGGGTCAAGGCCCGGGGCGTTTGGGCGGAGGCGCGGTCGCGGGACCTACCCGGGAGGAGCCGCTGGAACAGGGCACGAAGGGTGCGTGAGGGAGTTTGGGTTTCCGGATTCATGCTCGGATGGGATGCTCGATACTGGGTTTCGTGGTCATGCCGGCCGCGGCGCGGTCGAGGTGCGGGTGGTCCTCGAGACGGGTGGTGGTGCGCAGGAGACGCGGCATGGAGGTAAAACGGGCGTGGGGGGACGGCTGGTCACGGACTGGCCTCCACACGATAAAACCGGTGCAGACTCGCGGATGGCGTGGAGTCGGTCAGGGTGACGATGCTGGTGGCGTTGGTGGTCAGGGCGGGGCCCAACGCCCGCCAGGTGCGGGCCGCCGGGTCCTCCGAGAATTCCAGGGTGTATCGGATCCCTGGCTGCGCTCTGAAGTGGACTTTGGGCGGTGCGGGATCGAGTTCCAGTCCCAGCAGGACGGGTGCGTCGGGCGTGGGGGCCTCGGAAAACACCAGGTTCAGGCGCGGGCGCAGCCCCGGGTCCGAGTTCTCGCGGGAGCCGAAGCGGCGGGCGGAGCGCGGCACCTGTTCGGATTGGGTCTTCAGCATCCACCCGAAGTTGGTGTCCGGTCGGTCGATCCACGCCTGGATCTCCGCGAGTTCGACCGGGCCGAATTCGAATTCGTAGGCGCCGCGTCCCAGAATTCGTTCCGTGGAACTGGGGTCGTCGGCGTAATCCACTCCCGGCTCGCCACCCGGGATCGCCCAAGGCTCGAAGGCCGGGCCCCGGAGGAACCAGGTGCACTCGTCGGTTTGGGCGAGAGCGCCCCCGGGAGGTCCGCCTCGCTGGGTGCCCTCGGACCAGGGGCGCAGCACGCGGTGTAATCCAAACTGGGAGTTGGCTCCCCCCTCGTCCGGGGTGCGGGTGACCGTGACGCGGAGCGACGCGCTGGTGACGCGAGCGCCGGACGGCAGCGGGGTCAGGTCGAAACGCAGCAGGACCCGGCTGCGGGTGGTGCCGGCGAGGACGCCCAAGGTGCCGGCGGGCAGGTCGTCCTGGGCACCCAGGTTGAAATCCGGCCGGTACTCCAGAATGGCCACGTCGGCGGAGGGTTCCAAAGACAGGGTGCTGGCGACACTCTTGATCAGAGCCATCGACAACCACGACACGGCAATCCGTAAAACCTCCACCCTCCGGGTCATTACCCTGCCACATTAGTTCCAGGGTCCCTGGATTGGCAAGGGACGGGCTTCGGCCTTTCGGCCTAGTGGATTTTCTCATAACCGGCGGCGCTCAACCTTGTTGCCGCGGGGTGCGAAGAAGCTTGGTAACGGCTTGGCAGCGCGTCTGGACCCCTGTTCACTGGGCGCTCCAACGGTGTCCCTGATGCCCATGAATCGTACCTGCTTCATCCTGTCGGTGGTGTTGGCTTGCTCGATGGCCACCCCCTCGGCCCTGGCCCAGAAGTCGTCGGCGCGCGGCGGTGGTTCGGCGTTCGAAGGCTGGGCGGACGCCGTCACGCTGGAAGCGCGCGATGCCACCGTGCGGGCGGTGCTGGTGCCGGGCATCGGGGGACGCGTGATGTTCTACGGCCTCGGAGGTGAGAATGTCCTCTGGGTCAATCCCGCCGCGGCTGGAAAGACCCTGGCCACTGCTGGGGCGGGGTTCGAGCCGGGCGGATTCCAAGTGGATCTGGGTCCCGAGGTATCGGGACTTCCGGCGCACCCCGACCTTTGGGCAGGACCGTATGCACTCTCCAACCGCAAGAAACAGGGCTGGCTCCTCCGCGCCCCGGAGGATAAGGCGATCGAGGTGGAGCTGGAGAAGGAAGTGCTCCTGGATCCGGCCTCCGGCGATCTCGGCTTCTTGCATCGCCTGAAGAACAAGGGCGACCGGGATTCGGCCTTCAGTCTTTGGCACCGACTCGCGGCGCAACCTGGGGGCTTTGTGCTCCTGCCGCTGAACAAGAAGAGCCGTTTCGCCACCGGTTGGTCCGAGCAGAAATCCGCGGGCGGAAAGCTGACCTATGAGCCAGGCCGGGCGGAGCATCCGGCCGTGCGCGTTATGGAGGGAGTACTGGTGGCGAGGACCGGCGGGGAGGCGACCAAGGTGGGGGCGGACAGCGAAGCGCAATGGGTGGCGTATGCGGTGGGGCGCACCCTGTTGATGGCGCACTTTCCCGTGTACTCAACGGCTACGTACTCCGAGGGGGGCAACAGCGTGACGGTGGCGTGGGATGAGAAGCGCACGGAACTGCAGCCCTACAGTCCCGAAGCGCGTTTGCGTTCGCGGAAGAGCTACGAATTTCCGCTCAAGCTCTCGCTGCTGCGCCTGCCGGCGGCGGTGACCACTCACGAGGAAGCGCGGGCGCTGGTCGACAAGGTGCCCGGATCGCCATTCCAGTGAGGGATTCGAACGCGCATTGGGTGGGGTCGACATGATTCCCGGGGAGCCGTCGGAACCGCCGGAGGATTCGCCTCCGTCTCCACCCCCGCTGGCGGCGTGGCGGAACGTGGCGAGCCTGGGGTTGCTCTCGATCTACGTGCTGCTTCCCTTCCTGGTCTTCCTGGCGTCAGAGGGTCCGCGGGGGCCCGCGCTCCCCAGGTCGGTGCTGCCGGTGCTTTCCGTGGCGGCGTGGGAGTTGGTGATCTTCACCGTGGTATTGGGTTCGGCCTGTCGATTGGCGCGTCTGGAGCGCGAAGACCTGATGTGGCGCTGGGTGGGCGGTTGGCGCGCCGTGCCGCGAGCCTTCGTGTGGGCGATGATCCTGCGTCTGGGCGTGGCGATCATTCTGGGGGCGATCCTCGGGCTGATGCAGTGGGCCGCCGGCGCCGCGGCCGCGGAGCAGGTGGGGGCGGGTCCGGACGTGGGCGCGTTGGTGGATTTCCAAGCGTTGCGTGATCCCTGGTATTTGTTGGTGATGAGCACCCTGGTGAGTTTCGTGGTGGCGGGGTTGCGCGAGGAATTGTGGCGGGCGGCTTCGATCACCCTGCTAGGACGGGTCTTTCCGGCGCGTTTTGGTGGTGCCCGAGGCGCCTGGCTGGCGGTGGTTCCCGTGGCGGTGTTGTTTGGGATGGGGCATGCGTCGCAGGGGGTTTACGGGATCTACGCCACGCTGTTGCTTGGGGTTGGGTTGGGCGCCTTGTTGCTGTGGCGGCGTTCGCTGGCCGACGCCGTCCTCGCGCATGGTTTCTTGGATGCGACGACCTTCCTGCTGGCCGCGGCGCTGCTGGATCGTTTCCCGGAGTGGCTGGCGTAGGCCGGTGGGGGTGGACGCCAAACGATTAGGGCGGGGGTCTGGTTTGCGGGAACGAGGAGGGTTGGACCGCTGGGATGGGGTGGGGAAGAGGGGCTTTGGGAGCGCGGAAGACTGGAGTCACCGCCCTGCCTTGGTGCAATTCTGGCTAAGGAAATGGCAACCGGGGCGTAGTGGCTTGGGCGCGTCCCGGCCAGAACGTGACCCGCATGCAGGCAAGGAATTCATGGAATACAACCGCAACGCTGATGACCTCGGCGCTGGCGGTCGGAACATTGGGCCTCCTGACCACGGCACCCACCGTTCAGGCGGGCGATGACTGGAACTCTGGAGCGATCTCGCCGGTGACGAATCCCGTCTTCTTCGAGGATCCCCAGATCAACAGCGAGGTACGCCCGATTTTCGCGTACCACAAGATCGATGACGATTTCCTCACCACGGGCGGTGCGGCCCAGTTGTATGCCGTTCAGCTGCGCTGGGCGGTGACCGATCGTCTCGCGATCATCGCGACGAAGGACGGTTACATCAACTTCGAGCCCGACGCGGGCCTGCCGAAGACCGGCGGGTTTGCCGATCTGGCCGCGGGGTTGAAGTACGCGCTGATCGACAACAAGGAGGCGGAATTCATTCTGACTCCTGGTCTGACCATCGAGTTGCCGACGGGTAACACCCGCGTGTTTCAGGGCAACGGCGACGGCGCGTGGAACCTGTTCGTCTCGGCGGCGAAGGGCTTCGGCAATCTGCGCTTCGTGGCGAACGTGGGCGGGATCATCCCGAACAATTTCGCGGAGGAGACGGCGCAGCTGCACTACAGCGCGCAGATCGACTACACCACCTGCCAGTATTTCATCCCGTTCGTTTCGCTGAATGCGTTCACCGTGTTGAGCGAGGGAACGGCGTTGCCGCTGGATGTGGAAGGGTTCGATCTCTTCAACTTTGGTTCGTCGGAAGCGGAAGGGTTCACGCAGGCCGTGGCCGGCGTTGGGTTCCGCTCCCGGCTCATGGAGGATCTCGATCTCGGGTTCGCGTACGAGTTCCCGATCTCGAAGTCTGAAGGTCTGTTCGGTGACCGGTTCACCGTGGACCTGATCTGGCGATTCTGATCAGCGCAGCGCATTCGTGCTGCTGATCAGCTGGTGTGTCGTTGTTGATCGGTAGTGTTGGGTGTTGTTGGGTTCGTGGCCGCGCCGGCCTGGTTCTCCGGCGCGGCCTTTCTGTTTCCTCTTCCTGCATCTCCTGCGGGTCATGGGCCGAGCGTATGCTTCCGCCAGGCCCCCAAAAACCCTCGCCGCAGGACCCGTTCACCTTCAGGACAGTCGTTCAGACAGAAATCTAGCGGGCGCGCATCTCGAGTTGGTCGAACAGGAAGGCGAAGGCATCGGCTCGCTGGGCGATGGATTCGCTGAGCGCGGTACCCATGCCGTGTCCGCTGGTGCCGCTGACCCGCAGCAGGACGGGCGAATCCGAGCGCGTGGCCTCCTGCAGTCGGGCCGTCATCTTGCGCGAGTGGTAGGGATTGACGCGGCCGTCGTTGGCACCGGTGAGAAGGAAGACCGCCGGATAGCGCGTGCCATCGACCACCTGGTGATAGGGGGAATAGAGGTGCAGCGCATTGAACTGCACCGCATCCGTGACGGTGCCGAATTCCGGAACGTTGAAGGCCCCGTTGGCATCTCGTTCGACGCGAAGCATGTCATGGATGCCGACGTGAGCGACCACGGCGCGGAAAAGAGACGGCCTTTGAGTGAGCACCGCGCCCATCAGGAGACCGCCGTTGCTGCCTCCCTCGATGGCCAGACGCTTGGGGGTGGTGTATCGGCGCTGCACGAGGTTGGTGGCGCAGGCGATGAAGTCGTCGAAAACGTTCTGCTTTTTGGTCAGGCGCCCGCCTTGGTGCCAGGCCTCGCCGAACTCTCCGCCGCCACGCAGATTGGCCACGGCCCAGATGCCGCCGGCATCGAGCCACACCCGGCCGTCGATACCCAGGAATTCGGGCGCGATATTGACGCCGTAGCCGCCGTAGCCGGTGAGAAGAACAGGATGGCTGCCGTCCCGCTTGAGTCCCTTCCGGTGGATGATGTTGAGCGGGACCTTGGTGCCGTCCTTGGAGGTGGCGGACTCGCGGATGACTTCCACGTCGTCGAAGGTCACCGCGGCGGCGTCCATCAGGGGCGTTCTTTCGAGTCGCGCATCGGCGGGGTGGAGTCGGAACCAACCCGGCGGCGAGGTGTAGGTGGTGGCGCGCAGGAGAACGGATCCGTCCGGTGTGGCGGTGATGGAATCGACGGCGGAGACCGCGGGCAGAGCCACGGTGCGCGGGCGGCTTCCGTCGAGGTCGAAGACACGCACTTGTGAAGGTCCACCCAGGATGTCGACCACCACGACCGCGCTTCGAGTGACCACGAAGTTCGGAACGATCTCCAGACCGCGCCAGCCGAAGCCTTCGATGACCGCCTCGCTGGGGGGCACGACGACCTGGGCGTGGGAAACATCGAGATCGGGCAGCTTGAGGCGCAGCAACCGGCCCTTGGGCGCGTCCTTCTTGGAGAAGAGGTAGAGCCAGTCGTCGGGTCCGAACACCACCGCCTTCACCCCCTCGGCATAGTCGGCGAGCCGCTGCCATGAGCCGTCGGGACCGCGCAGCCAGTGGGCGAAGTCGCCGCCGTCCCCGAGTTGCACCGTGACCCGCAAGTACCGTCCATCGGTGCGTTGATCGAGAAACACCTCGCCGATGCGCGGGAATTCGCGGCCCAGGACATGTCGATCCGAAGCCCAGGCGGTGCCGAGCCGGTGGTGGTAAACCTGAACGTAGAACGCGAGATCGGCGTCGGCCCGTTCGCCGGGGAGCGGGTAGCGCGTGTAGTGAAAGCCACCGCCGTCGGGTTCCCAGGCGAGACTGGAGCCGGCAGTAGGGAACGCCACCCGCGGGATGCGTTCGTCGAGGGGACGACCGGTGGCGGTCTCGAATACCTGGAGGCTCCCCTGCTCGCTTCCGCCCTGGGCGAGCACTACGGCGATGCGGGAACCATCGGGAGACGGGAAGAAGGACTCAATGGAAGTGCCGCCGGAGGGGTCGAGCACCGCGGGATCGAGCAGCACCCGTTCCGAGGAGGGACTCGCGGTGGAGTCGAGGATGACGAGCACGGGTTGTTCCTTGGGCGGTTGCGCTTTCCTCGCCAAGAGCAGCGTGCCCGCCGGTTTCACTCCCGAGTAGGTCGATCCGGATCGCGCATGCAACGCCGCGAGCCTTCGCTCGAGTCGCGCTCGCGAGGGAAGCCGATCCAGGTACCGGCGCGTGTGTTGGTTTTGGAGCTTGGTCCATTCCATCACGCGCGGGTTCTCCGCCTCTTCCAGCCATTGGAACGGGTCGACCACCCGGCGTCCAAAGTACTCGTTGGTCACGGCCACGTGCGGCGTGGGCGGGGCGGCCGCGCGGATGGCGGTGGGCGACCCCATCCAAGCCAGAAGCATCGCGAAGCCAACGCGGACTCCATTCATGGCGCCATGGTCCACACCCTGGCGGCGCCTGAGAAGCGGGAATGCCTGGA
>JADLFD010000700.1 GCA_020845805.1 Verrucomicrobiales bacterium
CTTCCATCTCCAGCATGAAGACGAAGTCGCTGCTCCCACCCAGGGAGGTGTTCATCGCCTGCACCGCCAGCACATTGGTCCCCGCCACCAGCCAGTCGCGAAACCCGGGCAGTTCGTACGTTTCCAGAGGCAGCGGTTCGGTCAGCGCCCCCAAGGCCAGTCCGTCATACGCCGGATCCCCGGCCGGCACGTTGAACCGCAGCACTTCGTTCCCATTGACCCACGCCACGAAGCCATCGTCGCTCACCACGCGCACCCGCAAGGCGCTCAAGGAAGCCGGATCCGGAATCACAAACTGCTTGCGCAACTGCACCCCGGGATAAAGGCCGCGCATGTCGCTGAGATCCGTCCCGGACAGCCCCTCACCGTAGGAGAAAGGTGCTGGTCCAACGAGCCACCCCGCGTCCGCGAACCCCGGTTCACGCCATCCACCAGGCCGTCCCGGACTCGGGTCTTCCGTGGCCTTGTGGTACCGCCAGTTGCTCTCCAACTCGATCACCAGCGCGGCCTGCGCCCACGCCGCACTCGCGAGCAGCAAGATCCAACTCCACACTCCCACCCTGAGCCATCCCTTCCGACGCATCACCATGGTGGCCAGTCTACCGCTCCCCGCGTGGGGAGGCAAACGGCCGCCCCACATACGGGTGTCAGGATTTCGCCGCAAGGAGGACGGCGGATCGGCAACCCTGCCCGGAAGCCTCCCGCCGCGCGCACGCGTGGCTTGATGCCGCGACCGAAACCCGCACCATGCTGCGGAATTCGTGACCCCCCCGCCCCGAGCCCAGCCGGTGTTCGCGAGCGCGAGCAGCCTGCTCGTGTTCGCAGTCGCTTATTGGACTTTGGCTTGGCTGGGCAGCCTGCTCTCCATCCCCGCCATTAACTTCGTCACGTTCTGGCTCCCCAGCGGGCTGTACGTGTCGGGATTGCTCCTGGCTCCGCCGGCACGACGCCTCGCCCTCATCGCCACGGCGTGCGGGGCGAACCTCGCCTTCGACCTCGTCCACGGCCAATCGCTCGGCATCGCCCTGATCTTCACTTCGGTGAACACGCTGGAGGCCTTGGTGGGCAGCACCCTGGTCCGTCGCTGGATCCATCCGCATCCGACCGGCGACTCGGTTCGCGAAGTGCTCGGTATCATCGGCCTCGCCGGGTTGGGAAGCACCGCGCTCAGTGCGCTCCTGGGAGCGCTGGCAGCCACGCTCAACGGCGGCCAGACCTCCTGGGGACTGCACTGGTTGCTCTGGTGGACCGCCTGTGCCGCCGGCGTCGTCATCGTCGCCCCGCTCGTGCTGGCCTGGGCGCGTGGCCGCTGCCCCCTCGGGGATCCACCGCCCAACGGGCAAATCCTCGAAGGCGTCGTCCTCGCCCTGATCATTCTCGTCGTCTCGCACGTCACGATTCATCTGGAGTGGCTGGGCGGCCATCGACTGACCTATCTGGTCCTGCCCCTCGTGGGCTGGGGCGCCATCCGTTTCGGTACACGAGGCGCCGCGCTCGCCACCCTCATCGTCGCCCTCACCTTCGCCGCTTATACCTCGTCCCATCCCAGCGGGGGACCTCCCTCCCCCCTGGTGGACCTCATCCTCCGTCAGGTGGCCGTCGTGCACACCTTCATCGTCGTTCTCGGACTCGCGGGACTGCTGCTCGCCGCCGTGATCCATGAACGACGCCGGGCGGAGGAACGCGTGCGCCAAAGCGAAGCCAAGGCCCGCGCCCTGATGGAGACGCCCAACAGCTATTCGATCCTGATTACGCGAGACGCCCAGATCCTCGATGCCAGCCGCACGGTCGTCCAGGCCCTGCGACTCACGCCGGACGAGATTTTCGGACAATCCCTCCTCTCCTTTCTCCCCCCGGAGACCGGCGCGCGCCTGCAGCATGTGGTCCAGGATGCCTTCACTCACGACCGGCCGGCACGGTTCGAGGAACAACACGTCGGTGGCTGGTACGACTGCCTGATCTCGCCCGTGCCGGACCGGCACGGCCATCCCACCTACGTCTCCATCGTGGCTTGGGATATCACGACCCAGAAGCGCCGTGAGGCGGAGATTCAACGGCTCACGCTGCTCCACGCCTGCCTCGGCCTGGTAAACCACGCGATCGTCCGGGTGGAGACCCCGGCCGAACTCTACCGGCGCGTCTGCGAAGCACTCGTCGATCATGGCCCCTTTCCCGCCGCGGTCATTGGCTTCGTGGATCCTGTCCCCAACGACCTCGTCGCCCACGCGCACCGCGATCGACTGCGCCCCTCCACCACCCCGCCCGAGGGCTGGGGTGAGGTGGGCGAAATCGCGCTGCGCGACGGCCGAACGGCCCACGGCTGGCTCCCCGACTCAGCCACCCAACGCGTCGCCGCCGCCGCCGTGCCCGTCCGCATCGCCGGCCACGTCCACGGCGTCCTTTGGGTGCGCTCCACCGACCCCACCCCCCTCTGCGAAGGGGAGACCAGCCTGCTCGAACAGGCGGCCATGGAGCTGTCCTTCGGACTCGAACATCTCCGCCAGGAAATCGAACGTTCCCGTGCCGAGAAAGCCCTGCGCGAGAGCGAAACGCGTTTCCGCCAGTTCTTCGAGACCCTCAATGACCATGCCTTCATGGTCTCCACCGAAGGCATCATCCTCGATGCCAACCGCGCCGCCCTGGCCACTCTCGGCGCCTCCCACGACGAAGTGGTCGGCTCCCTCCTCCCCGCCCTCTACGCCCCCGAAAACCGCGAGGCCATCCGCGACGCCTGGAATCGCGCCCGCCAGGGCGATGAGGTCCGCGGCCTCGAACTGACCCTCGTCGGAGACGGCGACTCCCGGCACCTCGTCGAAGCCAATATCATCCCCGTGCGCGACGAATCCGGCGAGGTGGCCCTGGGGGCCGTCGTGCAAACCGATGTCACCGTCCACCGCCAGATGGGGGACGAATTGCGGCAGGCCCAGAAAATGGAGGCGATCGGCCAACTCGCCGGCGGGCTCGCCCACGATTTCAACAACGTGCTCGCCGCCATCATGGTCCACCTCGGACTCATGAAGAACAACCCGGGGCTCGACCCCGCCAACCGGGAGATCGTCGAGGAACTCGAGGTCGAAGCCCGTCGCGCCGCCGGCATGACCCGTCAACTCCTGCTCTTCAGCCGACGATCTGTGATGCAACTCCGCATTCTCGACGTCAACGAGGTGATCGAGAACCTCCTGAAGATGTTGCGCCGGCTCCTCGGTGAACACGTGCGCCTCGAATGGCACGCCACCCCCGCGCTCCCTCGCGTGGAGGGTGACTCCGGCATGCTCGAGCAGGTGGTCATGAACCTCGCCGTCAACGCGCGCGATGCCATGGATGGCGGCGGACGCCTGACCATCTCCACCCAGAGCATCGACGTCCCCACCGCTCACTCCATCTCGCACCCCGAAGCCCGGCCGGGACGCTACGTGCGCCTTTCCGTCGAGGACACCGGTGCCGGCATCGACGACGACACCCTCAAGCACCTCTTCGAACCGTTTTTCACCACCAAATCCGCCGGCCACGGCACCGGACTCGGCCTCGCCACGGTCTACGGCATCGTCCGACAGCACCGCGGCTGGCTCGAGGTCCATACCCAACTCGGCGCCGGCTCCGTGTTCCACGTCTACCTCCCCGGCACCACCAAGACCGCCCCGCCAGTCGCCGCCCCCGCGGATTCACCTGAGGTCCGCGGCGGCGACGAAGTGATCCTGCTGGTCGAAGATGAACCCTCCGTGCGCCGCGCCGCCGCTCAATGCCTCCGTCTCTTCGGCTATCGCGTGTTCGAAGCCGCCCATGGCAACGACGCCACGGCCATCTGGCAGGCCCAGAAACACGCGATCGATCTGCTCGCCGTCGACATGGTTCTCCCCGGCGATCTCTCCGGCACGGCGCTGGCGCGCCAGTTCCAGTCGGAGAAGCCGGATCTTGTGGTCGTTGTCAGCACCGGCTATAGCACTGAACGAGGCGGTGACGCTGCGGCCTCCGGACCCGGCGTCGTCTACCTCGCGAAACCCTACGAGGCAAAAGTCCTCGGAGCGACGGTGCGTGCCGCGCTCGATCGACGCGGAAAGGCCTGAGCAATGAGTAATCACGGTGTCCGGATCCTGCTCGTGGATGATCACGAGATGATGCGCAAAGGTCTGCAGCTGCTGCTGCAGGCGCAGCCCGACGTCACGGTCGTCGGCGAAGCCTCCACCGCCGCGGACGCGCTGACCCAAGTCAGGGCCCACCAACCCAACCTCCTGGTCATGGATGTCCACCTGCCGAATACCGACGGCATCGAGACCTCCCGACAGATTCTCGCCGAGTTTCCGCAAACCAAGATCGTCGCCCTGTCCGCCGATCCCGACCTGGCCCTCGTCAATTCCGCGCTCCAGGCCGGAGTGGCCGCCTACCTCACCAAGGACTGCGGCCCCGACGAACTGCTCAAAGCCATCCGCGCCGCCCTCGAGGGCCGGATCTACCTCAGCCCCGACGTGGCCTCCGTGGTGGTCCATGACTACATGCGCACGGTCATCCACAAGTCGTCGGCCGACCGACCCCGGCTCTCCGATCGCGAGCAACAACTCCTCAAGCTGGTCGCCGAAGGCAAACGGAATAAGGAAATCGCCACGGTCCTCAATGTGGGCGTCAAATCCGTCGAAACCTACCGGTCCCGACTCATGAAGAAACTGGGATGCTCAAGCACGGTAGAACTGACTCGCTACGCGCTCCGCGAAGGCATCGCGTCGCTCTAAAACCGCGTCACCCCTCGCGACGCGCCATTCCCTGAAAGTCCGTCAAGCACGGGGCCGATCCTGCCGATCTTGCCACCGTGAGTGATTCGTCGTCCGAACGCCGCGATGTTCTCGCGTCGGAGACTCCGCGCAGCCAGGCCTTCCCCGAGTCCAGAGCCGCAGGACCTTCCGCGATCGCAGCGCGTTCCGGACCCCTCCCCACCCCCGCATTCACCGCCAGCTCCTCGGTGGCCCACCGCCCCGATCGGCTCGGCGGAACCACGCTTCCGGCCCGTCCTCACGCGTGCCGCCGATACCTCAAGCTGCGCGTACGCAATGTCACCTACGGCGTCCCAGCGTCGCAGGTCCGCGAAATCGTCTATCGCCCCGAGCTCAGCCCCGCCGGCTCCCACTCCCAGCCTTCCTCCACCCTCGCCAACCTGCGCGGTCACGTCGTGCCGGTGCTGGACGCCGCCCAACTCGTGCTGGGTGCCGATCTGGACCACGCGGATCTCGGACGGGCTGACCTGGCCCCCGACTGCCTCGTGGTGCTGGAAGTCAGCGGCGGCGGCGGAGCCGAGAGCGTGATCGGCCTGCTGGTCGATGGCGTCGAAGAAGTGGTCCAGGTTCGCGAGGATCATGGCGCGGCCCACGGCCACCCGGTCGCCCCTCCACTCCGCAATCTCGAGCCCCTGGTCCGCGCTTTCCTTCGTGCCTGACCCTGGCCCTGACCCCGCCGCGGGTCGTAGTCCGGGATAATCCTTTCGTGTCTGGCGACTTGCCGTGCCGCGGCCGCGGGAGAATGCTCTCCCCCGACGGTCACTCTCGACCGGCACCATGGCCTCCGACGCGAAGTCCTCACCCGCCGGCGCCCCCTGCCTCCTGCAATGGGCGGCTCGCGAGTTGGAACAGGAACCCAACCTCGAGGCCGTCAAAGTCGACCGCTCCGCCGGGGCCGTCTCCCTCGCCACGCTCGGCGATGCCACCCGTGGCACGGTCGCCGACCGCGTCATGCACCGTCTCCCGCCGGTCGAGGACGGCCCGCATCCGGGCTGCGCACTCCTCGGGGGCGCCGCGGATTGCGGTGCCTGTCCCCACGCCGCCGACCTGCCCGGGCATCCCCGCGTCCGCGTCGAGCACACCCCGAACTCGACCCTCATCTCGCGCATCACCTGCCCCACTGCTCCCACGTTCTGGAAATGGCGCGAGCACCCGCTGCCTCGCTTCGTTCCCCGCGAAGTTCGGCTCCCGGAAGACGACCACGACTCCAACGAGTGGAAACATCAGCTGGTGGCCGCCCTCGCCTGCGGGCTATGTGCCCTCGCCGGTTGGGCGCTCTCACCTCACCCCGCCGGTCAGGGACTCTTCCTGCTCGCGGTCCTCGCCGGGGCTTGGTTCCCCTCAATCGAAACCTGGGAACGCCTCCGCGAACGCAAACTCGACATCCACCTCCTGATGCTCGCCGTCGCCGCCGGTGCGGCGTCCATCGGCGCGTGGGCCGAAAGCGCCGCCCTGCTCTTCCTCTTCTCGCTGTCTGGCGCCCTGGAGCACTACGCCATGGATCGCACCCACCGCGAGATCCGCTCCCTCACGCACCGCGCCCCGAAGGAGGCCGTGATCCTCGATGCTCAGGGCCAGGAACAACGCATCGCGGTGGATGCCCTCGCGCCCGGCATGCGCGCCCTCGTGCGCCCGGGCGAACTGTTCCCCGTCGACGCTGAACTCCTCACCGGCGCCACCGCCGCCGATGAGTCCGCGCTCACCGGGGAATCCGCCCCAGTGGAAAAGCAGCGCGGCGATCAGGTCCTCGCCGGCACCCTCAACCTCTGGGGCGCTGTCGAGGTCCAGGTGCTCCGGGCCGCTTCGCAAAGCTCACTCCAACGCATCATCCATCTCATCTACGAATCGCAGAAGCTGCGCGCGCCGTCGCAACGGTTCACCGACCGGTTCGGTACCGGATACACGCTCGGCATCCTCGCCCTCACCCTGGTCATGTTCCTCGTCTGGTGGCTGGCCGCCGGACGCAATCCCTGGGTCGGAACCGCCGCCGCCCCGAGCGCGTTCTATCTCGCCATGACGCTCCTGGTCGTGGCCTCGCCCTGCGCCCTCGTCCTCTCCATCCCCTCCGCCATTCTCGCCGCCATCGCGCATGGAGCCCGTCGTGGCATCCTCTTCCGCGGCGGTTCCGCCGTCGAGCGCCTCGCCGAAATCGACACGGTCGCCATGGACAAGACCGGCACGCTCACCACCGGCGAACTGCGCGTCGAGGCAGTCCACAGCTATCCACCCGGCCACGAGAACACGATCCTCCAGCACGCTTTCTCGCTCGAACGGCTCTCCTCCCATCCGCTGGCTCGCGCAATCACCCGCTTCGGCAAGCAACACGCCATCGATCCACTCCCCGTCCAGCAGTTCCAATCCGCCACCGGCCTGGGCCTCGAGGCGACCATCGAAGGCCGCCCCATCCGGCTCGGCCGACGGGAATTCGCCCTCGCCCACCAGGCGGACCCCGCCCCGACCTCTCACGCCACCCCACACCCGGGTGTGAGCGAAGTCTGGGTCCACCTCGGCGACCTGTCCGGCCGCATCCTCCTCCGCGATGACCTGCGCGCCCAGGCCCGCGAAACGGTCCGGCAATTGCGCGCCGACGGACTCCATACCCTCGCGCTCACCGGCGATACCGAAGCCACCGGACGACTCCTGCAATCCGAGGTCGAACTCGACGAACTCCACGCCGGCCTCAAACCCGAGGACAAGGTGGCCACCATCCGCCAACTCACCGCGGCGGGCCGCCGCGTCGCCATGGTCGGCGACGGCGTCAACGACGCCCCCGCCCTCGCCGTCGCCCACGTCGGGGTCGCCATGGGGGCCCGCGGCTCCGACGCCGCGCTGGAACAGGCGGATGTGGTCCTGATGCACGATCGGCTCGAGAATTTCCGCGTCGCTCACCAACTCAGCCGCCGCGCGACGCGCATCATCCGCCAGAACCTCGTCATCTCCCTGGGAACCCTGGTGGTGCTCGCCCTGCTCGCTCTCTCCGGACGCATCCCCCTCACCCAGGGCGTTCTCGGCCA
>JADLFD010000701.1 GCA_020845805.1 Verrucomicrobiales bacterium
CTCCCCATCGGCGACCTGACGCCGATGTACCTCAACGGACTCCTCGAGATCCTGAATGAGGACACCGGAGTCTTCGTCCTCGACGAACGCCGAAACTTCCAGCCCGCCGGCCTCGCATCGTTCGCCCGCAGCCGCGGCGGCCACCTGGATGATGACCCCGCCCACGGACGCGTCATCACCATCAAACAACTCGAACAGTTCGTGACTGACTTCGTGAACCTCGAGATGGGCATGGTCCTCCAAAACCTCGGACTCATGACCCAGGCCCTGGGACTCGGCGGGTTCCCGCATTTCGCCAATCACGAGTTCGGCTGGTTCGAAGCCCTCGGTTTCGACTGCCACAAGCTGCCCGCCAGCCGGTACCTCGGCGCAAACCCCCTCGTCTCGCTCGCCCTGAAACTGACGCGCCGCGATCTACCCGTCCCCCTGGCCACCGGTCTTACCCGAAACGGACACTCCCTTCTCCAGGCGCTCTGCCCTCCGAATTTCCCCACCATGAGGCACGCACTCGACGCCCTCCTCGCACGGAAAACCGGTCCCCAAGGCGCCTTCCGCGATCCTCAAGGTCTCGGCCCCTGGAAGGATCACGCCGGCATCACGCGCCAGGTGAAGCCCGTGAGCGACCGCGCCATCGCCGCCACCACCGCCTACCTCGAATACGTCTGGAACCGCTACGGCCGCTTCCCCGTGCACGTCCCCCCCTTCCGCTGCGGACTCGCCCATCAGGTCGTGCACGTCGACACCGGGTTCTACCAGCACCACTACCGCCCGGAAGCACTCAGCGATCGCCAGCACCTGGACTTCGCGCACACCCTCGGCCACCTGCGGCCCGCTAACCCCGGCCCTGCGCCCGCGCCTTGAGAAACGCGGCCACCGCCGAGTCGTCACTCCCCGCACGCTTCACCACCTCCAGAAACTCGGCGAGGCCCACCCCATAGGTGCGCAGAAACGGGCGATCACCCCCGCATCCATACATCAGCTGTGGAGGCAGATCCCCGCGCAGTATGGCACGCGCCTTGGCCAGGATCCGCGGCAGCCACGAGATCCCTTCCAACGCCGCGGTCCCCGGCGGGAATTGCGACGCCGGCACCGCGCCTCCGGCGACCGGGAGACATCCTGCGGCGAGAAACGCCTCCCGCCGAAGTGACACCACCCCGACTACCTCCTCAAAGGCGGGTTCCTTCGCCCAACACCAATCCTCCACATAGTCGTAAAGCACCTGGGTCGGACACCCTATCGACGCCAGAAAGGCGGAATCCTCCTCGCCAAAGCACTCCACCGGCAGTCGCGCCCCCATCTCGTCATAGGCCTTCACGCCACGCTCGAACACGGCATGCAATTGCGCCTTCCACTCCCCGTTCGTCGACATGGCAGAACCCAATCACGTTCCGCCCGGCTCCGCCAGTGTCAGCCCTCCTGCCTCCGCCCTCCCGACTCGCTCGCCGCAAAATCTGCTGCCCCGCCCCCGAGCCGTCCGCCATTCTCACCCGAGCATGCCCGGCACCACGCCTCCCCGTTCCTCCGTCGTCCTGCAGGTGGAGAACCTGTGCCTCACGCGCGGCGGCTTCCCCATCCTGAACCAAGTCAACTGGACCGTCCGCCGCGGCGAACACTGGGTCCTCCTCGGACCCAACGGCTCGGGCAAAACTTCCCTCCTCGCCGCCCTCACCGGGTACCTCACGCCCACGGCCGGATCCATGCAGGTTCTCGGTGAAATCTACGGCGAATCCGACTGGCCCCGACTCCGCCGCCGCATCGGCCTGGTCAGCTCCAGCCTCCGCCACCTCTTCCACGAAGAAGAACCCGGACTCGAAATCGTGGTCGGCGGGCGATACGCCGCCATCGACGTGCGCGACACCCCGAAGCCCAGGGACGTCCGCGAAGCGCGTGCGCTGCTCCGGCGCGTCGATTGCCTCAGCCTCGCCGACCGGCCTTGGGCCTACCTCTCCCAGGGAGAGCGTCAACGACTCCTGATCGCACGCGCCCTCATGGCCCACCCCGAGATCCTGATCCTCGACGAGCCCTGCGCCGGATTGGATCCCGTCGCGCGCCAGCATTTCATGGAGTTCACCGATCGCCTCGCACGACATGCCTCGCCCTCGCTGGTCTTCGTCACCCATCACGTCGAGGAGATCGGGCCGGCGTTCCGTCACGCCCTCCTCCTCGCCCAGGGCCGCATCGCCGCCTCCGGCCCCATCCGATCCGCACTCACCACACGGACGCTCTCCCACGCCTTCGCCACGCCCATGCGCCTGCGCCGGCGAGGCCATCGCTACCACCTCGACCTCCCGCCCTCCGGATCAGGGCCACGATTCTGACTCGGGAACCTCGCCCCGGTTCCCGGGTTCCATCCCCCACGTGTTGAGGGGCCATCGGGGAACCAAACCCGTCGGCGATCCACTAGCACGCGAAGAGATCCGGCCTCGCGCATTGACCGCGGCGCCCCCGTGCCGTTCCCTCAGGAAAGGATGACCCTCGCCAATCAGGTCACCATCGCCCGCATCCTCCTAATCCCGGTGTTTGTGGTCGAAGTGCTTTACTACCGCCACTCTGGCGTGGAAATCCACCGCTGGATCGCGCTCACACTCTTCCTGGTGGCCTCGGTCAGCGACGGCATCGACGGCTGGATCGCACGCCGCTTCAACCAACGCACCCGCCTCGGCGCCGTGCTCGATCCGCTGGCCGACAAACTCCTGCTGGCCTCCGCGCTTATCCTGCTCAGCCTC
>JADLFD010000702.1 GCA_020845805.1 Verrucomicrobiales bacterium
GGCGAATACCAAATCCTTTCGGAAGCGCTTTCTCTCCGCACGAGGTGGTCGCGAGCGCCTCCGCGCCCTCGTTTTCGACAAACACCCTCAGATCCTCGACCTGTGAATCTCAAAGGGCGCGTCCTAACTCGCCGTCGGACGCTCGGGAATCTTCTGTTGCTTCCCGCTTGGATGACGGCAGATTGCGTCAGTGAACTGCATGAAGACGTTCATGGCCCGTGTGTCCTTGTTGCTCGGGCTGCTTCTCCTTCCCGCGCGCGGAGAATTCCCCACGGCGCAACTTGCTGCCGCCCAAGCGCAAACAGCCAACGTCCCAGGATCGACCCAAGCCGCCGCGGAGCCCTCCGCCACCAAGGATCCCAAGCACCTTCTCGACGCCATTCCGGCGGCCGCCAGCACGCCGAGGGAACCTAAGATCTCCCTGCGCGAAGCCGGCACCATCGCGCGCGCCACGGGGACCGTCCTCACCCAGGGCCACTACCGCCAAGCCCCGCTGTCGGATGAGATTTCGCACGCTTTCTTCACCAACTACCTCGCCGCACTGGACTACGCGCGCATGGTCTTCACCCAGGCGGATGTCGAGGAGTTCGGAGCCAAATACGCCGATCAACTCGATGATCTGACGAAGGCGGGAGACGCCTCCCCCGCCTACCAGATCTTCAAGCGCTACCTCACGCGGCTCGAGGAGCGCAACGATCTGGCGCAGAAGCTCCTCACCCAACCCTTCGAGTTCACAGCCGACGAGCGCTTTAACCCGCAGCGCGACAAGGCGCCATGGCCCAAGGATGCTGCCGAAGCAGATGACCTCTGGACCCGCCGCGTGCGTTTCGATGTCCTCCAGGGCCGGCTCGCCAACGATAAACCCGAGGAAGTCGTCTCCAAGCTGGCCAAGCGTTACCTCCGCATGCTCAAGACCATGAAGGATTACGACGAGGAGGAAATCCTTTCCACCTACCTCACCTCCCTGGCCAATGCCTACGATCCCCACTCGGACTACATGAGCCAGTCGGAGGCCAAACAGTTCGAGATCAGCAACGTGAAGCTCTCGCTCAGCGGGATTGGTGCGCTGCTCGAATGGGACGACGGCTACACGCGCGTGAAAAGCCTGGTCCCCGGCGGCCCCGCGGAACGCAGCAAGCAACTCAAACCTAAGGACCGCATCGTCGCCGTCGCCCAAGGGGATGGCGAGCCCGTGGACGTGGTGGAAATGCGCCTCAACAAGGTGGTGGAGCTCATTCGAGGCAAGAAGGGCTCCGAGGTTCGCCTCACCATCGTTCCCACCGCCGAGGAAGGTTCGCGACGCGTGGTGGGTATCGTGCGCGACGACGTGCCGCTCTCCGAACAGTTCGCCAAGGCGCGCGTGGTTGATCTGCCTGCCGCCGATGGTCGCCCGACCAAGCTCGGCATCGTGATCCTTCCCCAGTTCTATGAACACTGTGCTCGGGACGTGGAAAAGCTGATCGCCCGGCTCAAGGACGAGAAGGTCGAAGGCATCGTGCTCGACCTGCGCCGGAACGGTGGCGGAATCCTCGAGGAAGCCATCGAGCTCACCGGCCTGTTCATCCGCGAAGGCCCGGTGGTTCAGGTCAAAGGCCACAACGGCGCCGTCCGCATCCTTGAGGACGAAGACGCCAAGGTGACCTGGGAAGGCCCCCTGGTGGTCGCCGTCGGGCACCTGAGCGCTTCCGCTTCTGAAATCGTCGCCGCCGCCCTGCAGGACTACGGCCGCGCCCTGATCGTGGGCGACTCCGCCACCCACGGCAAAGGCACCGTCCAAACCCTTGTGCCGCTCGCTCAGTTCTTCAACCGCTTCACCCTCGGCGCCAATGCCGGAAAATTGAAGTTCACCGTTTCCAAGTTCTACCGCATCGCGGGCGGCACCACCCAGAAATACGGAGTCACGCCGGACATCTCGCTCCCCACGGTGCTCGACCACATGGAGCTCGGCGAATCGCACCTCCCCAACTGCCTTCCCGCCGATCGCACCGCACCGCTCGAATACCGGCGCATGGACGAAGTCCAGCCGTACGTCAGCTCGCTGCGCGAACGCTCCCTGAACCGGGTCGCCGTCTCACGGGAATACGCTTTCATCCTCGAGGACATCGACGAGATGAAGAAGCGCAAGGCCGATCCCAGCGTCTCTCTCAACGAAGCCACCCGGCTCAAGGAAAAGAGCGAACGCAAGGCGCGCGACGAGGCCCGCAAGAAGGAGCGCAAGGAAATCGAGCCGACGCCGGTGCCGATTTACGAGCTCACCCTCGAAGCCATCGACAAGGGCGAGGCCCCTAAACTCGTGCTCGCGAAAAAGCCCGAGAAGGACGCCAAGGCCACCGAGGCCGACGGCGCCGAGGAGGAGGAACCGACGGACGACGAGGAACGCCTCGAACCGCAGTTGCGCGAGACGCTCGCCATTCTCAACGATTACCTCGACGCCCTCGCGGCCAAGGGACATCGCTGGGTCATGGACCACCGCGCGCCGCGGACTCCGTAATCCGAATTCCCGAATTCCGGAATTCTGAAGTGGAGCCCGGGCAGTGCGGGAGCTGCGCGGCCGCTTTCAACCCGACCCGTAGCCGGGACCACGACTCCTCCGGACCCTAAGGTCCAGAGGAACTGTCTCTACGTCCACCTGTTGTCCCCCGCCCATGCCCAGCTCTCCCCGTACCTTCTCACGACGTGCGGTCCTGCAGCAGGTCACCCTGCTCACCGCCGCGGCTTCCCTCTCCCCGCGTCCGGCCGCGGGAGCCTCCGCCTCCGCCGCCAAAATCGCACCCGCAGCCGAGCCGCGGATCATGACCGTGACCGGCCCCATCCTGGCCGCCGATCTCGGTCTGACCCTGTCCCACGAACACATCACGACCGATTTTCTTGGCGCGGAGAAACTGCCAGCCCCCCGCTACGATCGTGCCGTGGCTCGCGCCCTGATCCAGCCCCACCTGGAACGTCTGCGTGAGCGCGGGGTGCGTTCCCTGTTCGAATGTACGCCTGCTCACATCGGCCGCGATGTCCTGCTCCTACGCGACCTGAGCCAAGCTGCGAAGGTGCAGGTCATCACCAACACAGGGTACTACGGCGCCGCCGGAGATCGCTTCCTTCCGCAGCACGCCTTCACTGAATCGGAAACCACGCTTGCCGAACGGTGGCTGCACGAGTGTCAGGACGGCATCGAGGGAACCGGAATCCGTCCCGGGTTCATCAAGCTGGGTACCGGCAACGGAAAGCTGCCAGAGCACCATCGGAAACTGCTGCGCGCCGCTTGCCGCGTTCATCGCGCCACCGGTCTCACCATCGCGATGCATACCGGCGATGGCGAGGCCGCCCGCGATGAATTGCGCCTCCTCACCGAACAAGGCGTGGCCCCCGCCGCGCTGGTCTGGGTCCATGCCCAGAACGACCCCGGCCCCATTCAGATCGAGCTCGCCCGGCTTGGAGTCTGGATCAGCCTCGACGGATACAGCCTCGCCCTCCGAAACCCCGAACGCTTCGCGAACCTCGTCCTGGCCCTAAAAAGAGAGGGCCTGCTCCATCGCGTCCTCCTTTCCCATGACGATGGCTGGGCTGTCGAAGGCGAGGCGGCCACCGGTGCGACACTCAAATTGTTCGGCAACGGCAATCCACAGCCTTATCGCAGTCTCTTCGAGCGCGGACATCCCGACCTTTTGGCCGCGGGCCTGACCGAAGAAGACTGGCGCCAGATCATGATCACCAACCCCGCGGCCGCATTTACGATCCGCCCGCGGCTTCTCTAGCCGCTGCTCGAGAACCGAATGGCTTAGGGGGGCCGCGGCGAGGCCGGGGTCCTCCTCAACTGAGCACTTCCGTCACCACGCGCCCGTGCACGTCGGTGAGACGAAAGTCCCGACCCGCATACCGATACGTGAACCGCTCGTGATCGAATCCCAAGAGGTGCAGCAGCGTGGCATGCAGATCGTGCACGTGCACCTTTCCATCCACCGCCTGGAATCCGAACTCGTCCGTCGCGCCATGGATGTGGCCACCCCGAATGCCGCCGCCGGCGAGCCACATGGTGAATCCATACGGATTGTGATCGCGACCATTGGAACCTTCCGTCGTGGGGGTGCGGCCGAACTCTCCACCCCAGATGACCAGGGTGTCCTCGAACATGCCGCGTGACTTCAGATCCGTAAGCAGGGCGGCAATCGGCTGATCAATCTCCGCGGAGAGTTTCCGATGCTCCGCCTCGAGCTGCGTGTGGCTGTCCCACGGCTGTCCCGCGCCATGCCACAACTGCACGTAGCGAACTCCCCGCTCGAGCAACCGCCGCGCGATCAGCGTTTGATTTCCATGAACGGTCCTTCCGTAGAGCTCGCGCAGGGCGGTCGGCTCCCGTCCGAGATCAAAGGCATCCGTGGCCTCCATCTGCATGCGGTAGGCCAGTTCGAACGATTGAATGCGCGCCTCCAGTTGGGAATCCCCGCCCCGCGCCTCGCGATGCGCCTCGTTCCATCGCTTCAGCAATGCCAGCTGGCGACGCTGCTGGCCCAGTGAAGCCGCCGGACTGCGGATGTTCTCGATGAGACGATCCGGATCGCTGACCGAAGAGTCGATGAAGGTGCCCTGATACACCGCCGGGAGAAATCCGGACTGCCAGTTCTCGTGCTCCTTCACGGGCAGGCCGTGCGGGCACAGGACGATGAAGCCAGGCAGGTTCTGGTTCTCGCTCCCCAACCCGTACGAAATCCAGGATCCTACACTCGGCCGACTCTGGATCGAGTCCCCGCAGTTCATCAGAAGCAGCGACGGCTCGTGATTCGGCAGGTTGGCCTGCATGGACCGGATCACGGCCAGGGAGTCGGCATGCTCCGCGGTACGCGCGAACAACTCGCTCACCTCCATCCCACTCCGGCCATACCGTCGAAACTTGAACGGTGACGGAAACGCCCCTCCGGTCTTTCGCTCGGTCGGGAGGTGCCCCGTGGGCAACGGCTTTCCGGCGTAACGCTCCAGGATTGGTTTCGGATCAAAGGTATCGAGATGGGACGGTCCGCCGTTGAGGAAGAAATGGACCACGCGCCGCACCTTGGGCGGCAGGGGAGGCGTCCTGGGGGCCAACGGAGCCGTACCCACACCGTCCGCCGGGGCCGCCTGGGTCCCCGTCGTGGCCAGTTCTCCGAGCGCCAGCCCGCCAAGTCCAAGCCCGCACCGGCGCAGGAACTCGCGTCGGACCAGCGAACACGGGAAGCCGTCGGAACGGCGCACGGGCATGACGCACGGTGGCAAAGCCGCTCGGAAAAGCCAGTGGAGATCCATGCGTCGGAGACCGCCCTCCTCTCGTCGAAGTCCCCTTCTGGCTTCACCAGGAAACCCGGGGACACCCTTGTCCCTGGCGGACGTCGAGCCTCTCCACGCCCGCAATCCCACGCCGTTTCGGTCAATCGACGTAAGCGAACTCGTTCGAGAGCAGCAACACCTGGGCGAGTTCCTCCCAGGGACGCAGCGCCGCCAGGGGGTTCCCCTCCCCGGCCACGACACTTCCCTCCCCGGCCGGCGGGAGGGATTCCTGGGACATTGAGGCAAAGTAGCCCCGCGCATCCTCCCGCTCGGAGAGGGATGGTGCCCGCTGCAGGGTCCAGCGATAGAGGTGCGCCACCAGGGAATCCAGGTCGGTGTCCGGCACGGTCTCCAAGCGTTTGGCCAGGGCGCGCGCGCGCTCCAGGACGAACGGATGGTTCATCAAGGCCAACGCCTGCTGCGGCACCGTGGTGGCGTGACGCCGCGGGGCGTGCATGTCCGGATTCGCGACGTCGAAGGCGCGCAGGAGTCCAGGCACGCTCTTGCGATCGACAAATCCGTAGATCGACCGCCGCCGGCTGAACGGAGCGCGAGACAACTCTTCGCCCGGGCCGCCACGCCGTTCGTCCAGATCGCCGCTCACCGCCAGCAGCGTGTCGCGAAAGGATTCAAAATCGAGGCGCCGTCGCGTGGCGCGCGTCAGCAGCCGATTCTCCGGATCCAGGTCGAGCACCGTCGGCGAGGCGGGCGTGGACGCCTGCTGGTAGGTCGCCGAACTCAGGATCAAGCGGTGCAGAGCCTTGAGCGAACGGCCCTGCTCCTCAAACCAGCACGCCAGCCAGTCGAGCAGCTCCGGATGGGAGGGAGGCTCGCCACGCACGCCAAAGTCACTCGGAGTTCGCACCAAACCCTCACCAAAATGCTGCGCCCAGACACGGTTCACCAGCACCCGAGAAGTGAGAGGATTGCGCGGATCGGTGATCGCCCGCGCCAGATCCAATCGACCGCTGCCGTGTGCGAAGGGTCGACGTTCCGAACCGCGGGCGAGCACCGCCAGGAACTGACGCGGCACGGTCTCCCCTCGTTTCAGCGGGTCCCCACGTCGAAACACCGCCGGTGCGATCCGGTGCGGCCGGTCGCGCAGAGCCACCACGTGCGGCGTGGCAGCCGGATTCGTCATCAGCCATTGCTCGAGTTCCATCTGGAGCTTGGCCAACGCCACGCGATTCGGGTCGTCGAAGTACAGGTGCACCTCGAGATCCACGATCGAGCCGGGGGGAACCCGCACGGGTGATTCCGCGTGGTAGAGCACCTGCCGCAGCACTTCGTCGTGGGGATCCGGCAAGTGCTCCGGTCCAACTGCCCCCTCAGGAACCTGGGTGCACGCCTGCTTCCAGCGCGCCTGCGCACGGCTCAGCAAGCCACCGTAGCGCTCCGCCACTTCGCGCATCGTGGCGGGGGGCGGCCACACCACGGAACGCACCGCGGCAGGCACCGCCGTCTGCGGCTGTTCGAGCAACCACCTCGCCACTGCCGGCGCGCGATCGGCAAATTGCTCCGGCGGCAGCCGCCGGAACGCATGCCAGGGCGCGAACAGCGGATCGTTGACCTCCCCGCGCCGCGCAAGATATCGGTCCCACTGCCGGACCTGGTACGGGTTGATGTCCTCGGGCTGCGGACGCACGTTCGCGTCGCTCGGCAGCCGCGCCACATCCAACGCCGCCACCAGATAGTCGGTGACCCGTTCGCGATGCCGCTCCGCCACTTGCTCGCAGGCCTCGCGAAACTTGCGCTCCAGGGTTTCCACCCGCTCCCGCGTGCCACGGGCAAACGCCTCCTGCGCCGTCGCGTCCGGGGAGGAAGAGCCAGCCCCTCCCTCCACCTCGGAATCCCCCCACGCGTCCGCCTCCGGCTCGACCGCGACCAACCTTTCTTCCGACCCGTCGAAGACGCCGTAGAGGGAGTAGTAATCCTGCGTCGGGATGGGGTCGAACTTGTGGTCATGACACCGCGCACAACTCACGGTGAGCGCCTGGGTCCCGCGCATCAGGACATCAATCCGGTCGTCGATGATGTCCGGCGCAAGGTCCAGGAACCGGCGTCCCAACGTCAGAAATCCCATTGCCGCGATGTCCGCTCCGTAGACCGGGGTCGGCCATTGCAGCGTCGCCGCTGACGCCACCAACCTTCCCTGCCCGGGGTCGCGGACGGAGACCATCTGATCCGCGGCGATCTGGAGTGCGAGAAACCGGTCGTAGGGTAGGTCCTCGTTCAGCGCGCGGATCACCCAATCCCGATACGCATACGGACGCACGAACCGACTCTCCTCGTAGTAGTACACATACCCCTTGGTGTCGGCATAGCGCGCCACGTCGAGCCAATGCCGCGCCCATCGCTCCCCGTAACGTGGCGATGCAAGGAGCGCAGCGAGGCGCCGATCCACGGCGTCGGCTCCGGGGTCCCGCTCAAACGCGTCCACGTCGAGCGCCTCCGGCGGCAGTCCCCAAAGGGCGTAAGAGAGCCGGCGCAGCAAGGTGCGACGATCGGCAGGCGGGGCAGGTCGCAATCCGGCCTTGTCCATCCGATGACGGACGAAGGCATCAATGGGATTTCGCACCCACGCCCGATCCTCCACCGCGGGCACGGGAGGTTTTACCGGAGGTTGAAACGCCCAGTGGGATCTGGCTCGCTCGCCGATGGAGACAACCGAGCCTGCATCCACGGTATTCGTCCGTGGATCCACGGCGCCGTCGCGGATCCACGCTTCGAAATCGCGCACGATCCCTTCCGCCAGGACCCGCTTGGGCGGCATCGCCAGATCTGGATCCGTGCGACGGATGGCTCGCAGCAACGTGCCCTGATCCACGTCGTGCGGCACGACCGCGGGCTGGCCGGAGTGCCCTCCGCGCCGAAGCCCTTCGCGGATGTCCAGCCGCAATCCCCCCTTGGGACCCACCGCTTCCACGCTGTGGCATTCGTAGCAATACTCCGCCAGCACAGGTCGGATGCGACCCTCGAAGAACTCCAGCGCCTCGCCGTTGGACGTGGCCGCCACCGATCGCATGCCTAGGAGCACGATCAGCACCACACCCCAGCCACACCTCCGGCCCAGTCGGTGCCCGACACCGCGCTCGGACACCCCGGGTGTCGCGGCGCACGCGCTTGGATCCACCTCAGACATGGGATGAGCGCAGCCTACCTGGAGGTGGCACGGAGGGAACCTCGTTTCTTGTGAGGGTCCCGGACCCACGTCGGCTCGGAAGAAACGGGGGCCAGAACGCAGTTCCCCTGGTCATATGCCACGAAGGGAAAGCGAAACCGACGAACATTGGCGGAAGGGGAGGGATTCGAACCCCCGGTAGCCTTGCGACTACTCCTGATTTCGAGTCAGGTGCCTTTAACCACTCAGCCACCCTTCCCGCCGTTTATTACCAAGTACTTAGACCTGGCGTTGGCTCTTCCGATTTGCCCGTTCTATACTGCCATTCTATACTACTTCGGTGCCGACACTACCCGGACCTGAAGCGGTACCAGCCCCCCGTACTGTGAAGTGGCTGAAAACGCAGTATGCGAACCTGCTTCGCTACGAACCAACGGGCGTCTTCTTCGCCCGGATTCGAGTGGGCGGCAAGCTCATTTGGCGCAGCCTCAAAACGACGTCGGTCACGGTCGCCAAGCTTAAACTGGCCGACCTCGAACGGGAGGAGCGTACACGTCACGAGGCCGCCACGCCCACAGAAGACGCCTCCCTCTCCTTCAAGACCCTCCTCGACGGCTTTCTCGACGAACTCGATCGGAACCCCAGCCTCAAGCCCAGGACTCGACAGTATTGGCGGGAACGGGCCTCCGCCCTCCTCGCGAGCTGGCCGTCGCTGGGGAGTTCAGAGGCCCGTAAGATCACCGAAGCCGAATGCGAACGCTGGGCGACGCGGTTCGCTACCACCGCGGCGCCCAGCAATTTCAACAATACCACCAGCCTCTTGAAGCGGGTCCTGGACCGCGCCGTCAATCAGGGCCTGCGATACTCCAACCCCGCCGCCAAACTGAAGCGCACTCGCGTCCTTCCAAAACGGATCCAACTCCCTTCACAATCCCAGTTCGCCCACCTCCTATCGGAAATCCGCCGGGTTCCGAACGGACCTGGCCTCGCATGCGCCGAATTGGTCGAATTCCTCGCGTACGGTGGATTCCGCAAGGGCGAAGCAGCGGCCATCCGCTGGAACGACATCGATTCAACCCGTCGGGAAATCACCGTGCGAGGTGACCCGGAAACGGGAACCAAGAACTGGACCGTGAGACGGGTCCCCATGATTCCGGACATGATTGCCCTGCTGGACCGACTTGGCCGCAACCGACCCGACGCCAAGCCAGACGACTTGGTCATGCGGGTCCATGAGTGCCAAGGCACCCTCACTCGGGCCTGCAGCGCCATCAGGATTCCGCGCATCACCCATCACGACCTCCGCCATTTGTTCGCCACCCGCTGCATCGAGGCGGGAGTGGACATTCCCACCGTCAGCCGTTGGCTCGGGCACAAGGACGGGGGCGCCCTGGCAATGAAGGTCTACGGGCACCTTCGCGATGAACACTCCGCGTCCATGGCTCAGAAGGTCTGCTTTTCCACGCCCACCCCAGGTCACGCCTGACCCTGACCTTGCCTGCGGAACCTCCCGCCAAGAAGTCGCGGCCCGGTTCTTCTACCTCTCAACCTCGAGCGTCAACTTCAGGAACCGATCAATTTCGGTGCGCGGGATCAAGATGTGTCGAAGCGCGCGCGACGCTCGCAACAGCTTCCGATAGATCAACCGCCGAATCGTCTTCTCCGAAACGCCCAACAATTCCGCCGTCTCACGAACGCTATAGGCCATCCGCTGGGCTAGTACCGCACCACCCGCCCCGTCCTCCACCCGTTTCCCCGCGATCTCACACGCAGAAGTAGCCCCCACTTGCGATTCGCAACTCGTGTCACCATGCGCCCCACTGGTCCGCAGCAAAGGAACTGGATGCATCTGATGATGCATACTCTGCCCGAGTGAGGTGCGTGGTGTACTATCTACACATTCGCCACAGCCAAAGGCGACAGCTCCACCGAAAAACGAACGGTGCCGACGCCTCACGGAAAGGGTCGCACCGCAAGAAGGGTTCCTCGAAGCGATACCCAAAAAAGGAGGCAGATGCCGCATGGCTCCGCGCGGCCAAGGCTAGGTATCCGAAGTGGGGATTCAGGAGACCCCCCTCAAGAACGCTGTCCCCAGGGCGGTTGGATAACCGACTGGGCACGTCTCATGTTCATCGGACGAACAGGATCATAAGCACTGCAACTAAGTCGCAGATAACGAGTATCCAGAAGAGCAACGGCGTCTGATTCCGATCAAACCGGCCTCCCTGCCAAATCCAGTCGCCCGATCGCAGTGCGTGAACAAGGAACAAACTCGGCACCGCGGCAGAGAGTATGCGTAATGGATCAAAGGATGGATTGCTTTCTGCCAATCCAGCACGGCTAAAAACATACATTACCGGCACCGCAAGCAGGAGGCACCCCATAATGCCGATCGAAACAGAAAGGCTGCGCGCGCGCTCCCCGACGCTGTGAGTATCCCAGTCGAATAAAGACTTCGGTGTCCAAGCATCGTCCCCGCGAAGAGAAGTGTACGCGCCGCAAACGAGGGCAACACCGACGGAGAAGAGCAGATGCAGACCGGGTGGGGCACCCTCTCGACGCAGTAGACGATAAGCCATGTAAAGTCCGACGAGCCCTCCAAAGGCAACCCCTGCAGCCAAATGCAGGCCCCAAGGAAGCCAATCTGTAGGGGGTTCGTCTTTGTCAGAGATCCGGGGCGGGGAGATCTGTTTTGCAGAACGATTCACGAGGTGCTGTCTGATGCCCACGCCGCGCTGTGCTATTGCGGGAGACGATCTCCCGCAGACTGCAACGCCTTGGAAAACTGGCCGCTCCAGTCCAGAACCGCCGGCTTGGAGCGGTTAGGATGAGTGCACAGTTGGGCAACAGCTATGGATTGCGAGCATCTCTATTTCCACTCAACGCTCACTGGCGTCTGCCAATGGAATCAGCACCGAGGCAATCATCCAGAATGCAATCCCGGCAGATCCAATCAATAGCCCAAGGCGCCATCTTCCAAATAGTACTGCTGAGGCGGCAAATGGGAGGACTGCCAGTGCAAGATAGAATGAACACGTGTGCACCAGCCTTACAAGGGCTAATGCCTGGCCCCCTCTACCATGTACGATTAACATCGTGACCGCGGTGAATACTGCCAGTGCAGAGAGCACATCCAGAGCCAGCCCCATCACCGCGCTCACTGTCGCAGCGCGACTTCGGATGGATGTGGTAGAAGTCATGCCATCATAGCTGCCCAACGCCTGGGTCTGCGACGGCGGGGAATAGCTCAGTATTGGAACTCCGGCTCAACCGCCGTTCGCAGGACCCAATGGTTGGGCGCTTTTGGTATCACTGAACTCACCAATATCCAATACTCCCAGATCCTTGAGTTCCTCAACTGAGTAGTTCGTGGCGTCAATCTTAATTCCTGTCTTTAGTCGGTGGACAATGAGACGCTTCTTCTTCAGCTCCGTATATCGCTTTATAATTTCTCGCAAGACCACAGCAGTTCCGGTAATCAGAACATATGGCGCTGGATGCTTCAGCATCTCAGCGATCTCAGGCATTGGCCCAGCGAAGGTACCGTAATGCGGTCTCGCGTGAGCGCCACGATCAGCAACATATGAGACTAGATCTGGGTTGCTGCCGTCGCGAACGTCGATAATCAGATCGATTGCACTCATAAGGTAAACTATTGGCAGAACTCTGCGCCGCTCATGACGCCCAACGCCGCGCTATCCTACCGCGGGAGACGAGCTCCAGCAAAGGCGAGCGCCTCGGAAGAATAGCTGTCTTCAGTCCCGAACCGCCGGCTTGAAGCGGTTAGGATGAGCGCATAGTTGGGCCCAGTATACACTGGCAAGAGATCACGGTGGACACAGCGTGTTCTCAGCTTAATCCAGGTTCGTGATCGAGAAGCTGGCCAAACGCCCATGCTCGAACCGAAGAAGGAGCTCAGGCGGATTCGTAAGGAGCCCGATCCCCTGATATCCGATCCACCAAGAATCTCCGTCAACTTTCACATGCATTCGTGGAAATCTGCGCTGTTCAATCGTCCTGCGAACGCTCTCCGCATCCATTCCGATCCTCAGCTCCTTGTCCATTAACCCCAACGCACCAATGACGTCCGGTTCCGCCCTCCGAACAACGATCTCATTACGGACGAGGGCTACCAGTGGAACGACAAAGAGAATCAGGGCAAAGCCACCTACGCACCACGCCCATGGTACCTTTCCCCGTCGCTTGGGTAACAGCATTCTTGGAACCTCTCCCAGTGAGATCACCGGCTCTGGTCTGCGCACCACCCGGCTTACTGACAGGAATCCCTCTGGCCCAACGCCTGCGTGAGCGACAGGAGGCAGCGGGCTGCACCTCAGGAATTGAGACAAACGTGGAGGCTGCCTCCTGTTCGCTCGACGCAATGGTTAGCCGACTTTTTGAACCTCATCTGAACCATACTCTGACTCCTGACCGTGATGTATCAACCACGCACGGGACAGGCTGGCCCTCGTGCCCAACTGCAAAATGTCTCTGCTGATGCCATTTCCGGTGGAAGCACGAACTGCGAGGCGTAAATAGACGCTGCCCGCAGGAGAGAACATCTCGGTGAAATCGCGACCCTGGAACCTGTAGCTGTCTCGCAACTCGTAGGCCACCCATTCTGGTCGGCTGCCGTAAACCTCACCGAGAAGCGAGTCTAAGAATTCCTGAACATCCCCTGGTGTCTCTGCCGGAAACCGCTCGATGAGGAACATGGCGCGGTAATTTGGCTAACGCCGAGCTATCCGACGCCGGGCGAGCCGGCTAGCCCCCTAAACCGCCTCAGCCCCCGGCGTTCGGATGAGCGACTTGTTGGACCTCCGGTACACAGCTCGGGCTTAATCGGTCATCAAAGATTCTCAGGTAAGGGCTCGGTGCAGCAATCCCACGGCTGTGGGCAAGCTCCAGCAAGCAATCCTGCAACCATCTATGTTTCATCCGCACGCGGTCATTCGCATCGATTGCTGCCCTGTTCGCGTCGCAGGTAGCCTTAGCACTGGCCCAGACGTCATCAAACGATTCATTATGCGCGACATTGATGAACCAATTCCGACCAGATTTAAGCACGATGCCAGATCGCCGCAGATGAGGAAACATCTCTAAAATATTGTCGTCCACCAGTATTCTTGGATGCTCGGCTTTCTCTGACTCCAGCACATATGCCTGTGTTAGTACCGGACTATAGGTAATGGTTTGATTCTCAAAATGAGCGCCGAAGGATACGCCCCCACGGATAAGAAGCCCCTCGCTGAGGAATCCAAGAAACACGCGTCGCAATAAATGCAGTATCTCCTCAGCCGCGTTGCGATCAGCACAAGAGATAAATATCGAGTCGGAAATTGCCTTGTGCGAGTATCGTGAGCGATTAATTGCATCAAACGCGCGGAACGCACGGATCATTTTGTCTTTGAAGTCAACCGTCCCGTTCTTCACATCAGCGTCAAGCAATTGCCGATATCCGAGAATATCCAAGAACGCGAAGTAGGAATGATCTCCTGAGGAAGTTTGTTCGCTATTCATCGATCACGATTCTCGCGAGCTTATCGATCTCATCGCCGTACTCTCTCGCGCGGGCGAGCCAACTCTCCAAAGCTACGCCGGACCATGCACCACCGCCTGCTGACGTTAGCTTCGTGTCTTCTCTGTCGAGATCAAAGATCGCCTTTCCGACAATATGGGCGACGGGCGCCAGGCCTCCGAAGTCCTTGATGCTCGCGACGTACTCCGCCGTGCTGGAGTGCGAAGGAACCTTTGGGAGCAGTTCTGACGCGATGATTCTGAGGATTTGCCGCTCCCAATATTCGTACGGCTTCTTAGTCCTGCCCGCATACGCTTTGAATGCGTTGCTGACGGTGCCCAGAAATCTTGGCTCTCCAGGGAAGGAAGTGATGCCGAATGGGGGAAACGTTGCTACCGTCTTCTGGTGCCTCTCAATCCAGCGTTGCACTAACTTCGCCAAAGCTTCGACTGCCTGCGTGCAGAATCGATCGGGAGTAACAGGAATAAAATATCCATCACAGCTGAGCAGCGCTAAGTTGGTGATCGCTCCGCTGGCGGGTCCGAGATCTACGAGCACATGGTCGAAGCCGTGCGCGCCGATAAGATCCTGAATGAGGTTGTATAAAACCACATAAGTGTGCTTTTCATGCACACTTTCAGTGATGGCTAGAGCTAACGCGTTGGAGAAGTACCGTTCAGCAAGGCTGAAATTCCAGTCGCCCCTAAGAATTGAAAGGGTCTTGTATAACTTATGCGTGGGGAGGACTATTTTGGAGACCTCAACCCTGGCTGCGGCCCCTTCAAACCGGGGTTGAAGAGCCTCATAGATTGACGTCCCTGGCAGCGCCGAGTCGTCATCCTCAGCGGGTGGTGCAAAGAAGTTCTCTGTGAGATTGCTCTGTGGATCAGCGTCAATAAGCAGTACCTTTTTATTGCATCTTGACGCGAGGTACGCTGCCAAGCTGAAGGTTGTTGTCGTCTTGGATACGCCTCCCTTGTGGTTGTAGAAAGTAAGCGTTCGCATCATCTTCGTCTTCCGATTATCTCCACGTCAGAGGTGGCTTCAAGCATAACGGACGTCTGGCATCGGTCCGCATTCCGTCCAACGCCTGCGTGAGCGACGGGAGGCAGCAGGATACGGCCTCAAGAGTAAAGTCGAGCGTCGAGGCTGCCTCCGGTTCGCTCGACGCAATGGTTAGACCTTAATCTCCTGCCCATATCTCAACAAACTTTGTGCCCTTGAACTCGGTATGATAGCCGAAGTCGTGGTTGTCCGTCCGCTCAATAACCAATGTCCAAGACTCTCCATCGTCCTCTTCGCTATTCAACCAGATGTGGGGGTTCCTGATGAACTGACGGAAGTCTGGATCGTGGACGTTGTCGACAACCATCGCCTCTTCCACCCTCTTGAGAATGGCGGGCAATGCTGGAATTATTACTCGCATCAAGCCAGCCTGACGCTCGGAAACAGGGGGCAGGATCTTCGGCTCATCGGGCACAGCTCTCGTGTCAATCTTGACGCGAACTTCCTGGCCGAAAATTGTCCGCAACTCAACACCCGGAAATCGCCCCCCCCAACCGTAATCGGTCGGCGCAAGTGCGAACTCCGGAAGCCGCTCTTTGGTGATGGCATCTGAATGACTCATGCACGCACTCATTAGCAGCAAGGTGGCAATTGCGGCAATCGTTCTTAGCATAAGGCATGGCTTATTCACGGGCGCGGGATAAGGTCTAACGCCGCGCTATCCTACCGCGGGAGACGATCTCCAGCCAAGTGGAGCGTCTCGAAGCAAGTCTGTCTATACTCCAGAACCGCCGGCTTGAAGCGGTTAGGATGAGCAAATGGTTGAACTAAGCCGCTACGCGGCGACGCGTGGTTGAGAGTGGGGACTCCCACGGACTGACAGTGGCTGGGTGACGGCACGGGGCGGGCGTTTAGGCTCGGCGTTGCATGAAACCTACCCATCCGCAC
>JADLFD010000703.1 GCA_020845805.1 Verrucomicrobiales bacterium
CTCGAAAACCGCTCCCCTGACGGCCAACGCCTCGGCCCCGATACCAACCCGCGCGAGGCCTGGTCCATCACTCGCGGCGAAGGGGTCACCCTCGGCATCGGCGATGACGGTTTCGAGGTCTTGCACCCCGATCTGCGCGAGGCCGCCGAAGACGCACCCCATTATGACTTCACCCTGAACCGACCTACCCCCGCCACCTACGGCTCCCACGCGACCTCCGTGGCCGGACTCGTCGCGGCACGCGGAGACAACCAGATCGGCGTCACCGGGATCGCGCCCCGCGCCAAAATCGCCAGCCTCGTCATCTGGAACGAGTTCAACCGCATCGTCAGCGACGAGCGGCTGATGGACATGTTCCAGTACGAGATCCACACCATCGGCGTCCAAAACCACAGCTGGGGCAATGCCTCGGAAGGCTTCTCCCTGCCTTCCGACCTCGAGGCGGTGGCCATCTCCAATGCCGTCACCCACGGACGGGGCGGCCTCGGCGTGGTCATGGTTCGTTCCGCCGGAAACGGCCGCGAAGACGGCTTCGACACCAACGACGACGCCTATCCCAACGACCCGCGAGTCATCGCCGTCGCCGCCATCCGCCGTGACGGACGCGTCGCCAGCTACAGCAACCCCGGCGCCTGCCTCCTGGTCGGTGCCCCCAGTGGCGATAGCGAGGACACCTTCAAATCCACCCCCGACCTGTTCACCACCGACCGCGTGGGGTCGCGCGGCTACAACGCGGTCACCGGGCCCGACGATCTCGCGGATTACGCCTTTGGGAACACCGGGTTCTCCGGCACCTCGGCTTCCTCCCCAGAAATTGCCGGGCTGACCGCCCTCCTCCTCTCCGCCAACCCCAGCCTGACCGTGCGCGATGTGCAGCAGATCCTCGTCCACTCCTCGATCCAGACCGATCTCGCGGATCCGTTCGTAACCACCAACGGCGCCGGGTACGTCGTGAGTCACAACCAAGGATTCGGAATGCCCGATGCCGGACTCGCGGTGCGCCTGGCAAAATCCTGGAGCAATCGGCCCCCGGTGGAGCTCGTCTCCCTCCCGTTCCCCGACACCGTCGCCGTGCCCGATGACGGGCTCAAAGTCTGGCTCTCCGAGAACGGCTCCGCTGAACGCGCGGCCCGTTGCTTCCCGTCCCTGGGCCCCCACGCCGATGCCCCCACGTCGCGCCTGCCTTTGGTCTATGTGGGGTTGGCCACCAACACCCTCGCAGTCGACCTGCACGGCAAGGCCGCCCTCATCCAGCGCGGCGAAAACTTCTCCCGCGACAAGATCGCCTTCGCGGCGCGCGCTGGAGCGGCCTTCGCCGTCATCTTCAATCAGCAGGATGGCGACGCGCTCCTGACCCCCGCCGCCACCGATTTTGATGCCATCCCCGCGGTCGTCATCAGCGAGAACGAAGGCCGTGCCCTGGTCAGCTCCCTCGAATCAGGGAATGAACTCACCGCCCAACTGCGCGTCGAGTCCGCTTCCCTCACCCTGGCCGTGACCAATACGCTGGTATGCGAACACGTGGGGCTGCGAGTGCGCTCCGATCATACGCGCCGCGGCGATCTGCGCATCACGCTCGTCTCCCCCTCCGGCACTCGCAGCATTCTCCAGCGCCGCAATAACGACCGAGCCGAGGGGCCCGAGGACTGGACCTACTGGTCCGTCCAGCACTTCGGCGAACCCGCCACCGGCACTTGGACGGCCCTGTTTGCCGACGAACTGCTCGACGAAACCGGTAGCATCCTCGGAGCGGAACTCGTCCTGCGCGGCACGCCGATCACCGATTCGGATGCCGACGGCCTGGATGACGCCTGGGAGCGGTTCCACTTCGGAGATCTCTCCCCGCGCGGCGGCGAGGATCCAGACCATGACGGACGCGCCAACGCCGCCGAACAGCTCCTGCGGACCACACCGAAAACCGCCAACGAACCCCTCCTGGTCACCGCGTCCCGCTACTCCACCACTCAACTGCGTCTCGCGTGGCCTTCCAACCCTTCCACGGAGTACGAAGTCCTCACCGGCATCCCCCCGGCCGCCGTGACGAATCAACTGACTCGCCTTGCAGGAGATCGATACACCTCCGACCTGGTGGTGCCACTGGACCAGGACGGGGAAAAGCTGTTCCAGCTCCAGGCCAAGCCCAGGTAACCCCAAGGCGCGCGGCCTTGAACCGCCGCGGGGCCGAAGCCTAAGCCAGGGAGAGGGGCGGATCCCGACGCACGTTCAGCGATCACTCCGACCGAACTCGCGACGCCAACGTCGGCTTTCCCTCGACGCAAATCCGCCTGCCGGATTCCTCTCCACGATCATGGCCGCAACACCCCGCGTGCGTTCCACCAAGCGCAAGCCTTCCTCCGCTCCCAGCACGCTCACTGCCGTCGCCAGGCTGTCCGCGGTGGTACCGTCCCGGGCCACCACGGTCACCAACGCTTGGTTCACCAATCCCACGCCCGTCTTCGGATCCACGATGTGGGAGTACTTGCGTCCATCAATGACCACGAATTGGAACAGATCGCCCGAGGTCGACACCGCGCGGTGGTGGAGCTGAAGCACCCGGGGGGGAGCCAGATTCTCTTGCGTGCCGCTCGGCCCCACTTCCACGCGCCAACCGTCGGCCTGGGGAGGTGCCTCCCCCACGGTGACGTCACCCGAAGCCGCGACCAGCGCACGCGGAAACCCGCGCGCCTTAAGCACCCGCAGGGCTTCGTCCGCCGCGTACCCTTTGGCGATGCCGCCAAAATCGAACCTCATGCCCGGGACCCGCATCGTCACCGTGCGACGGCGGGCATCCAATTGAAGCCGATGCCAACCCACCGCGGCCCGAGCCTCCTCGATCAATCCGGGAGGAGGGAGTTCACGGTGGCGTCGCGCGCGACGCCACAGGTTCACCAGCGGACCCACCGTCACATCAAACGCACCCCCCGTCTCTCGCGCCAGGCGCTGCGAACGCTGAAGATTAAGCCAGAAATCCGACCCCACCGGCGCTGGCGTTCCCACCGGGATCCGATGGCAAAAACGGTTGATCTCACTTTCCGGATCGTAGTCGCTGAGGATCGAGTTGAGCTCGCTGACTCGCTGGTAGGCGGCTTCCACTGCCTGCTGGGCCGCAGCTTCGTCCGTCGCGTAAAGCACGATTCGAAACGGCACTCCCATCTGAGGACGTGTGAACTCCAGGCGCTGCCAGGAGTTCGAGCCTTCCACCTCGCCCCCATTCACTTGGAGCGCCAAGGCGAGTAAGCCACCCAGGAATGCCCGCCACGCTCCCCATGACCTCCCGGGCACAAGGTTGGACTCGCTCCTGAGCGACCCTCCACGTTCACAACCCCAGGGCATCGGCGAGTTGTGTCCGGGTTGCCGTCCCCGTGGTTCCCAACTGATGGATCACGACGCCCGCGCCAGCCATGGCCAATTCGAGCGATTCCCGCAGATTCGCACCGGCCGCGAGCGATGCGGCCAGGTTTGCCGTCACCGCATCCCCTGCGCCCACGATGTCAATCGGACCCCGAATCGGAAGCGTGGGGACATGCTCCCATTCCCCCGAGGGTTCCGCTCCGATGACGCCGCGCTCCGACATCGTGATATACACGGCGCGTCGGTTGCGCTGAGCGAGTTCACGAGCCTGCTTCTGGACCACGTCGATCGTGGGAGCGCCCACCTCGCCCAGCAGGGTGGCGAGTTCGGCGGCGTTCATCTTGAAACCAACCGGCGGCCAACCCGCCAATCCTTGACGGCTGTCCGCCAGAATGAGCAGTTCCGGACGCTCCGCCGCCAGGCGACCCAACTCGTCGCGCACGCGACGCGTAAGCACGCCTGTATC
>JADLFD010000704.1 GCA_020845805.1 Verrucomicrobiales bacterium
CGCCAGGAACCGGAATGACCGAGGAGCTTGGAGCATGGGTTTCGTGGAGAGCGCGTCAGGGGGGCAACCAGGGGGAATCGGGGGCTCAGCGGTCCGGCGGCACGGGCGGCGGTCGATGCCGTGGCAGCATGGCCCGGAAGTCGCCCAGGTTGTAGGGGCCCACGTAGGGCTGGCCGAGATCCACTTCCGCCAGCGCCACGGTGCCCCATTCGCTCGCCTGCGCGAGGGGTTTGCCGGTCTGGTCGAAGACCGCGGAAACCATCCAGCCGTCTTTCGGTTGCATGAAGGTGCTGCTGACGACGTAGACGTGGTTCTCGCAGGCTCGGGCTTGGGCCAGCAATGGGTTGCAGCCCCAGACGGGCCAGGCAATGACCTCCGCGCCGCGGTTCGACAACTCCCTCGCGACCTCGGGGAAGAATCCGTCGTAACACACCATCAGGCCCAGCCGCCCGAACGCCGTGTCGAACACGGGGTACTCATGACCTGGGGCGATGCCGGAGGCCACCTCGCTCGGTGGCAGGCAGATCTTCCGGTACTTCCCAAGCAGCGTGCCGTCGGGTCCGAGCAGCACTGCGGTGTTGTAGATCAGGTGGCGATCGCGTTCGTTGAGACTGAGGACCACGTGCAGCGCGTGCTGACGGGCGAGGCGGCCGAAGAACTCGGTGGTGGGGCCGGGGACCGGTTCGGCGAGCTCCTCGGGGCGACGGTGGACGCCCACGGCGGTGACGGTTTCCCCGAGCACCACCAGGTCGGCCTTGAGTTCCGCGGCTCGCGCGAGGAGCGGGGCGTATTCCTCGCAATTCTGGCGGGGGGAGTGCCCGGAGGGTTTGAAGTGGATGGTGGCCAGGCGCGCTTGGCGCGGGGCGGGTGCGGCGCAGGGCTCGAAGCGGATGTCGCTCCAGGCGACGCGGCCGCGCGGCGCCCACTGGAGGTGGAGTTCGACGACCGCGCGCGTGGCTCGGGTCGGCACGCGGTATACCCCGTGCACCGGCGTCCAGCCCTCCGCTCCCGTGGGGCCGTCGGTCGGGTATTCGGGTTCGGCACTGGGCACATGTCCGAGCTCGCGCGCTTGCGAGGCGGGGACATCGGCGGGAACGAGTTGGCCCGACGCGTCCTGCCAGACCACGCGCACGAGGGCGCTCTGCCTGGGCAGGGGGACGCGTCGGGTGGAGCGGAGCGCCTGGAAGCGGCGGAATTCCCCGCCCGTCACGGGAAAGGATTTCTGGTACCAGCCCTGCAAACCGTCGCGGTCGTCATGGGTAATCACCCAGGCCGCGGCGCGTTGGGGGCCGCCGTGAGGCTGGTAGGAGAAGTGGGGGCGGATCTCATCGCGCGGGGCCGTGGGCTGCCAGTCGTCGGCAGTGGTGGCCTGCGATCGCAGGCACAGAAAGAGCAGGGCGGCGGTCAGGGCCAGGGGGAAGCGGTGGCGCATGGGGGGAGGGGGGGCGGTCTGGGGCATCGAAGCCCCGCCGTGCATCACACGCAAGCGAGTTCCCCGGCGCGGCGGGATCGCTCCGGTTTCGGTGGGGCACGGAGCCGCGGGACGGGGATGCTCCGACCTCGCCGCCTCGGACACGCCCAAAACCCCTCGCCGCAGGACCCCACTCACTTTTCAGACGGGCTCTCCGGCTGAGTGGGGATAGAGTCCACCCAAGGAAGAACCCCAAGCCTGACTCAACCCATGCTTCACTACGCCCTCATTTTTCTGGTGGTCGCCCTGGTGGCGGGATTTCTCGGATTCAGTGCACTCTCTGGCACCGCGGCGTGGATCGCCAAGGTGTTGGTGGTCGTTTTCCTGGTGCTGACCGTGGTTTCCCTGCTGCGTCGGAAGACCTAAGCGAGGGGATGCTCCGGCCTGGTCGCCTTGGTCCCCTCAGAATCCCTCGCGGCGGGAGCCCACTCCCACCTCGGCTGGGCTCTCAGCGGATGCCGGCGGCTTGGCGACCGGTTTCGGTCATCATGCCGGGGTTCCAGGGCGGATCATAGACCACCTCCACCTCGACGCCTTGGACACCGTCCACGGAGAGAAGTGCGGTCTCCACGCCGAAGGTGAGGCTTTGTTCCATGGGACAGCCCGGGGTGGTGACGGTCATGATCACGCGCACACGATGGTCCGCCACCTCGATGCTGTAGATGAGGCCGAGGTCGACGAGATTGACTCCGAGTTCCGGGTCAATGACGTGGTGCAAGGCTTCCCAGGCGCGGCGTTCGATCGGGGAAGGGGCGTCGGAAGCGGGCCCGGGCGTAGGGACAAGCGGGGGGGTCATGATCGGGCGGGGGTTGGGGTAGGGGCGGGAGCCCGCGAGGGCAGCGGTTCGATCGGGCGCAGCACGGGGCTCACGAGGTGGCGCAGGACCAGCACGCAATTGAGGGTGAGGGCGAGCATGCTCACAGCCAGCGTGCCGACCCCGAATTGCGCGGTCAGGAGGGAGCCTTGCAACCGTGCGATGCAGAGGAGGCCGAGGCCCACGAGGAAGGCACCGATGCACACGAAGAGGGCGAAGGGCGAATACATTTCGTGGACCGCGGGCGTGCGGGCGGTGCCGAGGTGCCGGGAATAGGCGCCATACCAGACCAGGAAGGGGAGGATCTTGTGGAGCATGCCCAGGATGGCGAGGGCGGGGATGGCGAGGATGGCGAGGGTTCCGTAGACGCCCTCCAGGCCGCCGGTGAATTCCGTGAGTTGGACGCCCGGCCAGGAGAGGGCGAGCCCCAGGAGGAAGGCGGGCGCCAGGGAGGCCTGGGAGACGAGGAAGGCGCGGAGCGCCCAGTCGATGACCAGGCGGCGCCGCGCGGCGAGGATGGCGGCGAGTTCCCAGGCGTAGAGGGCGAATCCCACGGCGATGGGGAGGGCGGCGAGCGGTTTCCAAGGACTCTTGGTGGCAATGGTCAGGACGATGAGTGGGACTCCGGCGTGCACGCACAGCAGTGAAGCCAGGGCTCGGCGCGGGTGCTGGACCTCGCTGACCAGGAACATCGGCACCAGGCGGTAGGCCACGGCCATGGTGATGGAAACGAAGACGCCGAGGATACCCAGGTGGGCGTGGGCATGCATCACCGCCATGGCATCGAAGGTGGCGACCCAGGCGCCAAGTTGCTGGAGTCGGGCGAGCGGCCAGAGCAGGAGCGGGTTCAGGCCGGGTTGATCCACGAGTTCGTAGGTGCTCTTGGCCGCCGTGATCGCGATCCCCATGCCCAGGACGGCCAGGAGCCAGAGGAGGCTGAAGCCGATCCCCACGGAGACGGCATTGGTGCGTCGCGAGCGATGGAGCGTGCGGCCGAGGTTCCACACGAAGAGCAGGGCCCCGAAGACCAGCCCGGAGGCGAAGTGACCCAGGTTCTTCATGTCCCAGGTCCAGAACGACACCACCATGCCCGCCACGCTGATCAGGTGGATGGGCAGGTGCCAGCGTGCGAGGCGTGGGCTGTAGAGTTGGCATTCCAGCACCACGGGCACGAGTTGGTAGGTGGCCCCCATGACGACGGACATGAGGAAGCCCAGGACGACCAGGTGGACGAGGGCGATGGTGACCTGGTGATAGTGGTATTGGACCAGGGACTCCGGGTGCAGGCCGAGGAGACCGATCGCGAGCATCAGGCTGGCCAATCCCGCGATCAGGAACGCGAGCGGCAACGTCACGTCGGTGGAAGGTACGAACACGGGCCGCGGAACGGCGGCCGTGGTGGACGCGAGCGGGACGGTGCGACGCGGTACCTGATCAGTGCTGGGAGCGGATGACGGTGATGAACCCATGGTCGGGGGCTTCGGTGGTTTCACTCCGAAAGCCGCGTTGTTCAAGCAAAGGATAGAGATGGAGGGGGCGGCGATCGGTACGAGCGTGGAGCTCTCCACCGGAGGGGAGTCGCCCGAGGGCTTCCAGAATCAGGACGAGAGGTTGAGGGGGTTCGAGCCCCCGGGCATCCACCTTGATCACCACCGACTCCATGAGCGGACGGTAGGGGGTCGGGGCGGAGGTGGCGTTGACGGACATCAAGTCGGGGATGAAGAGCCGCCGCAAAGGAAAAGCCCCCCGGCCGCTGTCACCAGCGACCGGGGGGCTTCGGGGGGGCGGCTCTAGAAGCCGCGGTGGCTTCGACTAGCGGGGTGCGAGCCGGAGGGTTCCGTACTCACCGCCGGGGACCCACCACCCGGTATCGGCTGAGCCCTCGGCGTCGCGGAGGGAGAACCAGACGCAGCCATGATCGACCGCCGGGATGGCCCGCGGTGCGGCCGGCGACGTGAGATCCCAGAGCTCCAACGTGCCCGCCCCTCGGACCATGAGGGTTTGGTCGAGGAGTTGGGTTTCCTGCGGGCCGCTGAGCAGCGGAACTTCGGCGATCTGGTTCAGCCGTGCGCCGGCGAGTTCCAGGACGCGCAGGCGGCTGGCGGACGGATTATTCCAGGCGCCCTGGGAGAGGAGCACGTGGCCGTCGGCCTTCACGTTGACGAAGCTGGTGACTTCGCTGTTGGTGGAGAGGGTCAGGGAATCTCCCACGAACACGGTGACCCCATCGTAGCCGGAGACCTCAAGGACTTCGCGACTGACGATGTTCGTGGTGCCTTCCAGCTTTTGCGCGACGGAGAAGAGGACCTCGCCGCCGTTCGAGACACCGCGGAGTTCGCCGGGGAAGGCGAGCGTGGGCCGCACCTCGGGGGCGGTGCCGCCCGCGGCGTAGTCCACGACGGTCAGGGCGTGGCGCTGCCACCACTGGACGATGGGCACCCAATCGATGACTTCGCGCGTGGAGTGCTCCATGCGCACTTCCTCAGCCAGCACGACGTTGGTCACGTAGGTGTAGATCGGCTGATAGATCAGCTCCAACTCCGGGAACACGGCTTGGACCGAGAATTCTTCGCCGTGGCCAAGTTGGGCGTAGTCCGAATTCCCAAAGGCGAAGGCCGTGCCGCCTTCGGCAGTGACCAGCGCGTGAGTGCGTCCCGCCACGACGGTGAGCGCGCCGGTGACATCGAGGATCTGGCCGGGCAGGCGTCGCGTTTCGAAGGAATCGGGATCCAGCTGACCCCAGAGCCAAAGCGCCCCGTTTTCATCGATGGCGAGCGTGCTCAGCGCACTGGCGGCAAGGGTGCGGATTCGGGGCAGGCCGGGGACCTGACCCGCGGCACCGGGGTCGAAGATCTCGGCGCGGCCGAGCTGTCCCTCCTTGTTGCGGCCCCAGGTCCAGACGGTTCCGTCGTCGAGGAGTGCGGCACTGTGGTAGGCGCCGGCCGCCACGGCGACCGCCGGGCGCGGGAGGGGCACGGTGGCGAAGTCCACGCCGGGTTGCGTTGACGTCCCGGCGGCATCCGTGTCGGAGGCTCTTAGCGCAATTCCCAGCTGACGTTGGTCATTGCGACCGAAGCCGGTGACGGAACCGTCGGTGCGCAGCACCAGGGTATGGTAGGCCCCGGCGGCGACCTGAGCGGGGGAGAGTCCGGTGATTTCAGCAGGGGGCAGTTCGGCGTCCGCGGCGGGACGA
>JADLFD010000705.1 GCA_020845805.1 Verrucomicrobiales bacterium
CGATCCGGCGGCGGAACTGGCGCAGGGCCTCGGGATCGTGGAAGGGGATGGGTTCGCCGTCGAGGCGGAGGCGGCCGGAAGTGGGTTCGAGCAGGCCGGCGATCAGGCGGAGCAGGGTGGACTTGCCCCCGCCAGAGGGCCCGATGAACACGAGGGCATGCACGTCCGGGAAGTCCAACGATACGGCGTCGAGGACCGTGCGTGTGGGGTAGGACTTGGAGACCGCCTCGAGCGTGAGTCGCATGGGTTGGGGGCGGTCAGGAAGCGAAGCGTGCGCGACGTTCGAGATGCCGGGCGAGCAGGGAGAGCGGCAGGGTGAGGAGGAGGTAGCCGGCGGCCAGGACCAGGTAGCTTTCGAGTGTGCTGTAGGTGATGGCGTTGGCTTGCTGCGCGTTGAGGGCGAACTCGCCGAGGCCGATCACGGAGAGTAGCGAGGAATCCTTGATGAGCGAGACCCATTGTCCGGTGAGGGGCGGCAGCACCTGCCGCGCCGCCTGCGGGAAGACGACCCAGCGGTAGGTCTGACGCGTGGTGAGCCCGAGCGCGCGGGCGGTTTCCCATTGCGACTCGGCGATGGAATCGATTCCCGAGCGAATGATCTCGGTGATGTACGCCCCTGCGAAGAGGGCGAGGGCAGTCGTCCCGACCACGACCCTGGACTGCACTCCTGCCGCCTGGGCGACGACGTAGAACAGAATGAGGATTTGCACCAGGAACGGCGTGCCGCGGATCAGTTCCACGTAGAGCCGGACGCCGGCGCGGAGCAGGCCGTGGGATCGGCGTGCGAGCAGTGCGGCCCCGAGCCCGAGTCCGGTGCTGAGCACGAGTGCTGCGGAGGCGAGGGCCACCGTGGTGAGCCAGCCTTTCACGAAGAGTGCGCGGTAGCGCCAGAGAGCGGACCAGTTCCAGTGGTGTTGCAGTTGCAGGAAGGCGGCGCTGAGGATCAGCCCCAATCCGAGCAAGAGAACCAGGTAGGTCCGGGCCCACCGCATCGCGGCGCTGCGCGGATTGGGTTGAGGGTCCATGCGTGCGCGACCTGGAGGCTAGAACAGGAACTCGAGCCCGGCGGCTTCGAATGCCTCCTTGGCTTCGCGCAACCAACGATCGCCGAGTTCGTCGAAGCCGCCCTCCGCGCGATAGAGCGCGAGGAAGGTGTTCACGTCGCGGCGCAGGGAGTCGTTACCCTTGCGAACGCCAATGGCCCAATGCTCGACCTGGAACGGCGCGAGAGCAGCGCGGGTGGTTTCACGATTCTCGGACCAGTGCTTGAAGGTCGACATCTGATCGTAGAGGAAGGCGTCCACTTTGCCTTGGACCACCTCCAGCACGGCTGCGGATTCGGCGTCGAGCACGAGCATTTGTGCGTGGCGCAGGTGCTCGACCGCGTAGGCGTGGCCGGTGGTGCCTTTCTTCACCGCCACCTTGCGCCCCGCGGTGTCGAGATTGGTGATGGAGGTCACCGGTGAATCCCGGTGGAGGAGCAGGCAGAGCCCGGTCTGGAGGTAGGGTTCGGAGAAGTCGATGGACTCGCTGCGTTCCGGTGTCTGGGTGAGCGAGGAGATCACGAGGTCGATACGGCCCGTCTTCAACGCAGGGATGAGGCCGTCGAAGGGCAGGTTTTCCACGACCAGCTCGCGACCGAGTCGGTGGGCCAGGGCGCGGGCCAGGTCGACGGAGACGCCGGCGGCCTCACCGCTCTCATCGCGCATCTCGAAAGGCGGGTAGGAGAGTTCCATGCCCACCACCAACTGCTGCGTCCGCGCGGTGTCCGAGCATCCGGCGCCCAGCAGGAGCAGGCCGGTGACCAGCCCGAGGAGCGTGGCCAGACCCCGCGTCGCGACGTGTCGATCCATGGCGCCGATGCAAGCACAGGCGGGAGGTCGGCAGCAATCCAGCGGCGCCGCGAGTGCGCTGGATTTTTGGGTCAGGATGCGGATTCTCTGCGGCAGCATGCGAAGCCACCGTATCCGTGCCAGGTCAGATTGCCTGGGGCTGCTTCTCGCCCTCGTGATGGGAAAGCCCGGGTTTCTGGGCATGGCCGCCGCCGCGGCGCCGGGCGTGGATTGGCCCGAACCCTTGGGGGACGGAGGCCGGCGGCACTACTCCGAACTGCGCCAGATCACGAAGGAGAATGTCGGCCGGTTGCGGGTGGCCTGGACCTATCGGAGCGGCGATGGCAGTCCCGAGAATCGCACGCAGATCCAGTGCAATCCGATCATCGTGGAGGGCGTGCTGTACGGCACCACGCCAGCGTTGAAGCTGGTCGCCGTTGACGCCGCGGTGGGGAAGGAGCTGTGGCGGTTTGATCCCTTCGCAGGCGGGGCGAACCCGGGTGCCTTGGGCGTCAATCGGGGCGTGGTATTGTGGCGCAGTGCCGAGGGGGATGGCGTGGGGGAGCGCCGGGTGTTGTTTACGGCGGGGCACTATCTTTTCGCGTTGGACGCCGCCACGGGGAAGCCGGCGGCGGAGTTTGGGACCGAGGGGCGGGTCGACATTCGCGAGGGCCTGGACCGTCCGGTGGAGAGCCTGTTCGTCCTCGCCAACACCCCGGGGACGCTCTATCGCGACCTGCTGATTCTGCCGACGCGCGTTTCGGAGGGGCCAGGACCTGCGGCACCCGGGCATATCCGCGCGTACCACGTGCGCTCGGGGAAGATTGCCTGGACCTTTCGGACCGTGCCGCGTCCCGGAGAGCCGGGGCATGAGACCTGGCCGCCGGAGGCGTGGCAGTATGCGGGCGGGGTCAATTGCTGGGCGGGCATGGCCGTGGATGCGGAACGCGGGCTGGTGTTCGTGCCGACGGGATCCGCCGCGTTTGATTTCTGGGGCGGGGATCGCTTGGGGGACAATTTATATGCCAACTGCCTGCTGGCGCTGGATGCCGCCACCGGGGTGAAGCGCTGGCACTTTCAGGCGGTGCGGCATGATCTCTGGGATCGCGATTTTCCCGCGCCCCCGACTTTGGTGACCGTGACCCATGAAGGGCGCCGTGTGGATGCGGTCGCGCAGACCACGAAGTCCGGACATGTCTTTGTGTTCGAGCGCGAGACGGGGAAGTCGCTGTTCCCCATTGAGGATCGACCGGTACCGAAATCGGATCTGGCGGGAGAATCGGCCGCGCCTACGCAGCCGGTGCCGTTGAAGCCGCCGCCGTTCGCGCGACAATGGTTTTCCGAGGATGTGATCACCGATCGCACCCCGGCGGCGCGCGCGGCGGTGTTCAAGCGTTGGCGCGAGATTCTGCCTCACCAGCCCTGGCTGCCTCCGAGCACGAACGGGACGGTGATCTTTCCGGGATTCGACGGAGGCGCGGAATGGGGCGGCGCGGCGTTTGACCCGGGGTCGGGACATCTTTTTGTGAATGCCAACGAGATGCCCTGGATACTTACGATGATCCCGACCAAGGGGGTGGCGGGGGAAGGGAACATCGGGACCCCGGCTCAGTTCTACAACGCCGTCTGCGCCTCGTGCCACGGGCTGAATCGGGAAGGGGAGGTGGGGCGCAATATCCCGACTTTGGTGAACATCGGGCAGAAGCTGAAAGAGGACGACATCGTGCAGTTGTTGGCCACGGGCCGCGGCAACATGCCATCCTTCGCGTTTCTCTCCGAAGCGGACCGGCGCGGCCTGGCGCGGCTGTTGCTAGGCGTCGAAGCACCGGCGCAGGGGCAGGGCCAGGCAGCGGTGGTGGCGCAGGAACGGCATCCGGAGCCTGCGGCGTCGGCGGCGACGATTCGTTCGCCCTACGGGCATACCGGGTACAATCGATGGACGGATCCCGAAGGATACCCGGCGATCAAGCCGCCCTGGGGCACGTTAACCGCGATCGACTTGGGCCGCGGTGAGTTGGCCTGGCAGGTGCCGTTGGGAGAGTACCCGGAGCTGACCGCCAAGGGGATGGCCGCGACGGGTACAGAGAACTACGGAGGGCCGATTGTCACTGGGAGCGGGGTATTGTTCATCGCCGCCACGCGGGACGAGCGGATCCGCGCGTTTGATTCTTCCAACGGCCGCGAGCTTTGGCAGGCGCCGCTGCCGGCGGGGGGATACGCGACGCCTTCGACGTATTCGGTCGGCGGCAGGCAGTACGTGGTCATCGCCTGTGGCGGTGGCAAGCTTGGTACGAAGAGTGGGGATGCCTATGTGGCGTTCGCGTTGCCCGAGTGACCGGGCGCGCCCGGCGGGGCGCGAGGGCCGCGGGCGGGGCCGTGGCTTTACGCTGATCGAATTGCTGGTGGTGATCGCCATCATCGCCATTCTGGCGTCCCTACTGCTGCCCGCGTTGTCGCGTGCGAAACAGCAGGCTGCTTCCACCGCCTGCCGGTCCAACCTGCGGCAGATTGGGTTGGCCTGGGAGTTGTACCTGGGGGACCAGGACGACCGGTTTCCGGACCGGCGCGATCTGAAAGGTTCGCTGCCGGGCGGGTATCGGCCGTGGTCTTCCTGGCCGCCGAGTGATCCACGAGCCGGCTGGGCGATGCGTGTGCTGGAGCCCCTGGTGCCGGCGGAAGTGTGGCGATGTCCGGCGGCGGCCAAGCGCCGGGCGTTGGACGTGGTGCAGACCCAACAGGCGATCACGACCAATGCGATATTCGCGCGCTATTGGTTGTGGCGGTTTGATCGCACCAACGACCCGGTGACCCTCGATAATTTCTGGGGCAAGCGCCGGGAGCAGGCCGTGCTGGACTTGCGGGAGGCGGCGCAGCCGCAGATCGGGGTGCCGGACGGTCCGGCGGACGTGGAATGGGCGGTGGACGTCTATTTTCCGGCGGCGATTCCGGCGGTGGACGACGCCTTGCGCGGGGAATCGGCGCATTCAAAAGGGCGCAACCGACTCTGGCTGGACGGGCACGTGGCCTGGTCCAGGGACCCGCGTTTGCGCTAGGCCGGCCGTGGTGTTTCTGGGATTCCACAGCTCCGGCTTCACGGACTTGAGAACGGGCGGCGGGGTGGGAAACCTTCAAGTCTTCGGGAATACCTTTTGACAAAGAGGGGATGGCCCTCCTACTTTTCGCGCCCCGACCGCAAGTGGGGTCGTAGCTCAGTTGGTAGAGCACCACAATGGCATTGTGGGGGTCAGGGGTTCGAATCCCCTCGGCTCCACCACTTTTTCGGGGCGACAGGGCCCGGTTCCCGCGAGGGAATCGGGCCCTGTCGTTTTACGGCTTGGTTTCGGGAGGCCTGTTCGCCGATCTCCTCGGGGAGGGAGCCGCCGCGGCGGGAATCCATTTTTTCTGTAGCCTCGGTCGGGTCGAGGTCGTCTTCCGGGGGACGCCGAGTTCCGGGTGGGGTCTCCACGTTGGGGAGGGGTGCATCCGGGCGCGCGGCGAATCCCCATCCCCATTACTTCCTGCCATGTCCGAGAATCGACGCGCCACGAAACGTCGCCCTGCGACCCCTGCTGCTTACCTCCCGAACCCAACTGGTCCCACCGCGGAGGGATTGCGGCGGTGGGGAGTGCTGGGTTCCACCCTGGGACTCTCCCTGGCGGCCTGGGCCATGATGCCCTTCGCCGAAGCCGCTGAGGGCCGGTGGCCGCAGTGGCGTGGGCCCGCGTTCACTGGCATTGCACCCGAGGCACAGCCGCCCGTGACTTGGAGCGAGACGCAGAACGTGAAGTGGAAGGTGAAGCTTCCTGGCTCGGGCGCGGGCACGCCCATCGTTTGGGGGAACCAGATCTTTCTTCAGGCGGCGGTGGCGACGGGCAAGAAGGTGGACGCGCCGCCCGCAGCGGACGCCAAGCCGGCGGCGCTGGTAGCCCCGGCGCGCCCAGTTTTTGCCCAACCGGCGCCGCCACCCGGAGGAGGTGCAGGCGGGGGAGGGGAACCGCCACGCCGTCGCGGTCCTGGGGGAGGCGGTGGACCCGGGGGAGGTTTCGGGCGAGGGGAGAAGCCCACCGAGGTGCAGCAGTTCGTTCTTTTCGCTCTCGATCGTGAGACCGGTCGTACCATTTGGCAGAAAACTGTGCGCGAGGAGGTGCCTCATGAGGGGCATCATCGCGATCATGGTTTCGCGTCGCACTCGCCGGTCACGGACGGCGAGCACGTGTTTGGGTGGTTTGGGTCGCGCGGTCTGCATTGTTACACTGTGTCGGGTGAGGCGAAGTGGGAGAAGGACCTGGGTCGACAGCAAACCATCAACGGCTTCGGAGAGGGGAATTCGCCCGCCTTGCACGGAGAGACACTGGTGGTGCTCTGGGACCATGAGGGGGAGGATTTCATCGCTGCCTTTGACAAAGCCACGGGCCGGGAGCGGTGGCGGACGCCGCGCGACGAGAAGACCACCTGGACCACCCCGCTGATCGTGGAACACGGCGGCAAGGCGCAGGTGGTGGTGGCCGCGACCCAGCGCATCCGCAGCTATGACCTCGCCACGGGGAAGCAGATCTGGGAATGCGGCGGCATGACGGCCAACGTCATTCCCACTCCCGTGGCCGCTTTTGGGCATGTGTACGCGATTAGCGGATTCCGCGGCGCCTCCCTGATGGCCATCAAGCTCGGCGGAGAGGGGGATCTGACAGACTCCGCCTCGATCACCTGGAAACATGGCAAGAGCACGCCGTATGTGCCGTCGCCTCTGCTTTACGGGGAGCGCTTGTACTTCCTCTCGGGGAACACGCCGATCCTTTCGTGCTTCAGTGCGAAGGACGGGCAGCCCTTCTTCAGCGAGCAGCGACTCGAGGGTCCGACGGGGTATTACGCCTCGCCGGTGGGGGCGGCGGGCCGCGTCTATCTCGCTGGACGCAATGGCACGACGGTGGTGATCAAGGATGCGAACGCCTTCGAGCTGCTGGCTACGAATACGCTCGAGGACAAGTTCGACGCCTCGCCGGCGATTGTGGGAAATCAACTGCTTCTCCGTGGCCAGGCTCACTTGTACTGCCTGGCTGAGAAGTGAGCGACGAGCGTGGCGAACGGGGTGAGCGGGAGCGGTTGAGTGAGCGCCGTCTCACGACGGCGTCTACGGAGGCGAAAAGTAGCCGCGGACGTGAGTCCGCGCTGGATGGGGTTGGCGAATGGGGTGAGCGGGAGGGGAGGAGTGAGCGCCGTCTCACGACGGCGACTACGGAAACGAGAAGTAGCCGCGGACGTGAAGTCCGCGCTGAATGGCGTTGGCGAACGGGGTGAGCGGGAGCGGTCGAGTGAGCGCCGTCTCACGACGGCGACTACGGAGGCGAGAAGTAGCCGCGGACGTCAGTCCGCGCTGGATGGCGTTGGCGAAGGGGTTGAGCGGGAGGGGAGGAG
>JADLFD010000706.1 GCA_020845805.1 Verrucomicrobiales bacterium
ACGCCCTCGTGACCCAACGACTTGGCGAGGATCCGCGCACAGGCGCGCTCTTTGTCTTCTCCAATCGCCGACACACCCGACTGCGGATACTTTGCTGGGACGGAACCGGATTCTGGTTACTGACCAACAGACACGCACCACAATGCCCGCTACGCAAGATTCGCAAAGGTACTCTATCCTTACCATCCGCTGTACGGAAAGACTGTGAAGGTATTTGGTTCCGCGGGCGGCCAAAGAGATATCGTTTATATTCTGCTGCCGAACAATGCTACTCGCGGGATTCCTGGGTGGATGTTCGATGAAGTGGTTTGTGCGAGCGTCAGGGCCGATGATTCTCCGGTGATTGAGTGGGGGGCTCTGGTGCGGGTTCGCCAACTACTTGATTCGGCGAGGCCCCCCGAGCGTACTGGGGAGTATGACCCCTCCGCTTCCCACCCAAGCGCCGAGATCCGACCGACCCCGAGCAATCCAGCCATGTCTCGCGTTCCACGGGCCAAGGTCAAACGCCCGAATACCAGAACCAAATCGGTCGAGGTGCGTCCAGTTGCTGCGAGAACTTATCGAAGCCGTCATTCTTCTCGGCCCCGCGGACAAAGGAGGAACCGATGAACGATAGGATCACGGCCAAGCACCTCGAACGCGCCGGGTACGTTTACGTGCGGCAGTCCACGCTGCAGCAGGTACGCCACAACGTCGAGAGCCACCGACGACAATACGCCCTTCAAGAGCGCGCCCGGGATCTTGGCTTCAAGAGCGTGGTAGTGATTGACGACGATCTCGGTATTTCCGGCAGCGGACACCGAGAGAGGCCTGGGTTTGCCAGACTACTGAGCGCGGTGTGCGCCGGAGAGGTTGGTGGTGTCTTCGCGATCGAAGCCTCGCGATTGGCACGCAACAATCGCGACTGGCATCACCTCATCGATCTGTGCGTCCTCACGGAAACTCTCGTCGTCGACGCCGAGGGCGTCTATGACCCACGATTAGTCAATGATCGGCTGTTACTGGGTCTCAAGGGGACGATGAGTGAATTTGAGTTGGGCATTCTCCGACAGCGAGCCCAGGAGGCGTATCGCCAGAAGGTCCTGCGAGGGGAGGTATTGACAAGAGTTCCGATTGGCTACGTTCGCATCGGAGATACGGGCATCGAGATGACTCCCAACTTGGAGATTCAGGAAGCTATTCGAGGAATTTTCCACGAATTTGAACGCCTGGGGACGCTCCGCCAGGTATTGCTCAGGTACCATCGCGAGAAGCTCCAAATCCCAAGGCTTCACTTGGTCAACGGTGTTGAGTCCGTGCTGTGGTGCCTTCCCGACTATCAGCAGCTGTTGCGGATCCTCAAGTCACCGACCTATGCCGGCGCCTTCGCGTGGGGGCGCAGTGGCTGCCGCTCTCGCGTGGTGGATGGGCGGTCGCACAAGACCGGGAACCACCGGCTGCCCATGGACAAGTGGGGAGTCTTGATCCGAGATCACCACGCGGCCTACATTTCCTGGGATCGGTATCTCGAGAACATCCGGATCTTGAGCTCGAATCGAACCAAGCATCACGCGGTGAGCTGCGGAGCCCCCAGGGAAGGACGTGCCCTGCTGGCTGGTTTGCTGCGGTGTGCGTGCTGTGGCAACAAGCTGCGGGTAGCCTATCGAGGGCGTGACGGTCGGGCGGCGAGGTACTATTGCATGACGGGAAGTAGGCAGGTCGGCGAACCATCCTGCTTGGCGTTTGCCGGGATCCGGGCTGACGGAGCTGTCGTAGCGGCGGTGTTGGACGCTTGCCAACCCTTGGGGGTCGAGGCGTCCCTAAAGGCACTTCAGGGGAATCGAGCTGACCAGGATCAGAAACGCAAAACACTGGAGTTGGCTCTCCAGCGGGCGCGTTACGAAGCCGACAGGGCCCAACGTCAATTCGATGCCGCCGATCCGGCAAACCGGCTCGTCGCCGGGGAACTGGAAAATCGATGGAACACGGCGCTCGCCGCCGTCGCCGAAGCCGAGGAGCGGCTACGTGGAGCGCAACACACTGCAGCGCCCATTTCTGAGGAACAGAGGCAGCGCATGCTGACTTTGGGTTCAGATCTGCAGACGTTATGGGATGACCCAGCAGCTCCTGTTGAACTGAAGAAGCGCATTATTCGGACCCTAATCAATGAAATCATCGTCGACGTGAACCACGCGTCCGGATTCGTGGAGATGAAGATCCATTGGGCTGGGGGTGCTCATACTTCGTTACAAGTCCCGAAAAACAAAACCGGCTGCAACGGCAACGCGATCAGCAAGGATGTGGTGGAACTGGTGCGGGACCTGGCTAAGTCGTGGCCTGACGCCGAGATCGCGACCATGTTGAATCGGCTGGGTCATCATACGGGGCCTGGAAACGGTTGGAATGAAACGCGGGTCAAAAGTTTTCGTGGGTACCACAAGATCCCTGTACACGACCGGAGTCATGACCGTAACTGGATAACCATGACGGAAGCAGCCGCGGAGTTGAAAGTCAGCACCTGGTTTGTTAAAGCCATGGTGGATCGCGGCACTCTTCCCGCGAAACAAGTCGTAAGAGGGTCTCCCTGGATCATCCAACGGGTGGATCTGCAGCGCGACGAGGTGAAACGCTCAGTCGAACAGGCGCGGATCAACAATCGGGTTCCGCGAAGGGAAGATGGTCAAACTCTAATGCCTTATCTATGAACAAGATGACTTCGGGGGGCATTGTGTTGCGTGGCTCAAGCGGCTTGAAGAGGGAACCTTCTCCTGGCCGGAGAACATCGATCCCACACGCTCAAAGCTTCGACTAAATCCTCAGGCTTTAGCGATGCTGACCGATGGGGTGGACTTGCGCGGTGGGAAGCTG
>JADLFD010000707.1 GCA_020845805.1 Verrucomicrobiales bacterium
GTAGCCGCCGTCGTGAGACGGCGCTCACTCGTCCGCTCCCGCTCACCCCGTTCGCCACGCCATTCGGCGCGGACTCACGTCCGCGGCTACTTCCTCGTTTCGCTCCGTAGCCGCCGTCGTGAGACGGCGCTCTCTCGTCCGTTCCCGCACACCCCATCCGCCACGCCATTCGGCGCGGACTACACATCCGCGGCTACCCTCGCGTCACTCGGCGCCCGAACCCGCGCTCCGCCAACCAAGCCAGGATCGCCTCAGCGGCCTGACGCCAGTCGCGATCCAGCATCACGTCATGAGCCATGTCCGGGAACAGCACACACCGACCACTCACCTCACGCGCCGTGGCCAACACTTCGGCGTGCGTAAAAATCGCATCCGCCTCGGCGGCCAGCACCAGGGCGGGACAGGTGATCCGTCGGTCGCGGCGCGGGATGGGAAATAACATCTGGCCGTACGCCACCGCCGCCTCGTCTCCCAACCGCGCCCTGTGCCGATCCAGTTCGGCATCGGGCAGATCCCCGCGAAAAAAGGCGTAGCGCGCGTACCATCGAAACTTGGAGAGGAAGGACCACGTCAGCAGCAGGTGATTGGGCACCATGGCCTCCGGAACGCGGTAGAACAGACGTAGCGCGGATCGATGAAGACCCGTGGGCGGCGGCGGGGTGAGGAGCACCACGGCCGGGGCCCCGTGTCGCGCCGCGTGCCGTTGGACCAGACGTGCGCCGATGGAGTGCCCGATCAAGATCGGCGGTCGCTTGAATCGGTCCACTTCCCGCTGCAGATCATCCAGGTACTGGCCTTCGGTGAAGAAGCGCAGACGCCAGCCGCGATCGTCGCCACCGTGACCGCGCAGACTGAAGGCATGGGCATCATAGCCCTGATCGGCGAAGTACCGGAGGAAATGGTCTCCCCAGCACCACGCCCCGTGGCAGGCCCCATGGACAAAGAGCAAGGGCGGTGCTCCAAACGGGTCCTTAGCCGGTTCATGGATTCGTTCGATCACCATCGTGCCCCCGTTTCCTTTCCGTTCACCCGAATGATTTCGATCCTGCCGCCAGCAGAACCCGGGGCGCAACCGTGGGAATCCTGGTGCTGACTTTCGCGTGGGACCGCGATAGCGCTGTGCCAGTGAGGTTCGCCTCAATAAGGACGCTCAGAGCTGGCGCGGTCACCTCACCGGACTGCTCGCGCTCGGAGGAACTGAACCGGTTCCCGCGCGTCCACGACCACGTCCCACCCCCCTTCCGCTCGGGACGTGAGGGTCGCTCCCAAGACCTCGGCCCAGGACGCAGGGTTGGTCAGATCCGTGGTGGCCTCGATCGCCAGACGTGCGCCCCCTCCCAATCGTCCGCGCACCACCAAGTGCGCTCGCCCGGCTTCCACCTTCGCCGCCCGGATCCGCCAGACCACGGAATCCATAAGTTCGGAGACATTCCAAACCAAACCCACCCGGTCCCCGCCCACCGTCAGGACTCGGGATCCGTCCGGACTGAACGCCGCGACTGAGATTCCCAGGGAATGCGCCTCGAACGACCGCAACACGACCCCATCGTCGATGGCGCTCAGTGACACGTCACTCCCTTGGGATCCGGTCAACAGGAGCGAACCGTCCGGAGAGAAGTCCACCGTGGAAACGCCCAACCCAAGACCCAAGGATCGAGCCTTCGCGCCAGTCAGAACATCCCAGACGAGCACGTTCGGATCGTTCGAAGCCGTCGTCGCCACGCGCGTGCCGTCTCGTGAGACGGCGATATCGTCCACGGGCCCGAGGTGTCCTTCGAAGGCACCCCGTTCCTCCCCGGTGGCGAGGTCCCAACGCCGCACGATTTTGCCTGCGCCACCGGCCGCGAGCCAGGACCCGTCCGGTGCCCAGGCCAGGGCGTAAAGGGGGAGTCCTCGCTCCGGGAAGGCGAACTCCTCCTGCCCGGTGCTGGTCGCCCAGACGTACGCCCGCCCACCCGCCGCCGCGATGCGGCTTCCATCCGGGGAAAACTGCGCCTCCCAAACCGCCACCGGGCTGCTGCCAACGGTGCGCAGGAACTGACCACTTCGCGCATCCCACAGCTCCATCCTGGATCCCCCGCTCGCCGGATGGACGGCCAGCAGGAGGGTCTCGCCATCGGGCGAAAAATCGGCCGAAGCCAGGCTGGCCTCCGGGACGTTGAACGTGCGGACCAGCCGTCCGGTCGCCACCTCCCACAGCGAGACACGACCGCGACTATCGCCGGTGAGTACGAGATCACCCGACGGCGACCATCGTGCGGTGGTAAGCGCGGAAACGTGGCCTTCCAGGGAGCGGAGCAGTTCGCCCGTGGCAAAATCCCAGACCTTCACCCCTAACGCGCCACCCGTGGCGAAGCGGCGTCCGTCCGCCGTAATCGCCAGGGCCTGGTCGGTGTCCCCGATTTGCACCCCCGGCGGCAACCAGGCTCCCGTGGTCACGTCCCAGCGGCGTACGGTCTTGTCCCAACTTCCCGTCAGGAGCGTCTTCCCGTCCGACGTGAACGACAATGAGGAGATCACGTTGGAATGTCCGGTCAACGCGTGCATACGCGTCCCCGCGGCGACATCCCAGATCTGCACCAGCGGAGCGAGCGAATCCCCCACCGAAACCGCGACCCGCGTGGCGTCCGGCGCAAGGGCCGCCACGTTCAACAAGGACGCACCCGTCTCGACCTCCGAGCGCAACTCGCCCGTGTCCGCGTTCCAAATCGCAAAGCTCCCGCCGGCCACCGCGGTTAGAATGCTCCTTCCGTCCGCGGAGAACCCCACGGAGACGATGGTCTCGCTTCCCGGCCGGTCGCGGATGGTCATGGATCGCTCCAGGTTTCCGGTGGTCACGTCCCACACGCGCGCCGTCTTGTCCACCCCGCCGGTCACCAGACGCGCGCCGTCGGGAGAGAAAGCCAGCGCACGAACCCCGCGCGCATGACCGGTGAGTCGCCACCGAACCTGACCCGTCGGCGCGTCCCAGAGAATCACCGTGGTGTCCTCTCCACCCGTGGCCACCCGCGAACCCTCCGGTGAAAACGCCACCGCCTGAACGGTGTTGGTGTGCCCAACGAATTGCCGTCGCAATTCGCCAGTCGCCAGATCAAACCACTGCGCCTGCACGCCCCCCACCAGAATCCCGCTGCCGTCCGGGGAAACGGCGACGCTGTGGACGTAGCCCAATCCGAGAACGCGCTCGGGAACGCGAACCACGTCGGCACGCACGAACGAGGAAGCAAGGCCGAGGCCGAGGACGAGGCAGGCAACAGGTATCCGACGTTCCAAGGTGCCGCCCGCGACGAGGTCAGATTTCACGTGTGCAGAAGTTTTCACCCAACTCCGTTGTTGCAGGGAAATTTCTCCAACCCCGAAAAGAAGGGAACTGGGCAGGGGTGAAGTGGTGTGCGAACGCCGCAGGCCGGTCCACGAACCCGGCGGCGAGCTGAGTCAGATCGATGACGAGGGAGGGCGCAGAATCTCCTCCCTTCACCATCGACTGTCCGGAGCCGTGCCTTAACCTGTCCCCACTCCGCCCCGACCGCACCACGCACCACCTGGCGATGAAAACCACGCTTCTGATTCTCCTGGCGCTGACTCTTGCTTCGGCGCGCCCCTGCGCAGCGCTGGAGGGCACCCCGGCGCCCAGCAATGTGAGTGGGGCCGAGTACCCACGTCTCACCACCGACCTGCGGGTCACGTTCCAGTTGAAGGCATCACAAGCTCAACAGGTGCTGCTCGAAGGCGGCGCGGGCCTGGTGAAAGCGCCGCTGGCCATGACCCGCGATGAAACAGGCACGTGGACCGTCACCACGCCGCCCGCGGTTCCCGGCTTTCACTACTATTGGTTTACCGTCGACGGATTACGCGTGAACGATCCGGCGAGTTACGCGTGGTTCGGTTGGGGACGCGAGACCAGTGGCCTCGAAATCCCCGAAGAGGGAAGCGAGTTCTACACCCGTCGACCGAACATCCCTTCGGGCGACGTGCGCGAACGATGGTATCTCTCCAAGACCACCGGCCAATGGCGGCGAGCGCACGTGTACACACCCCCCGGATACGAGAGCAAAACACGAACCCGGTACCCCGTGCTCTACCTGCTGCACGGCGCCGGCGAGAACGAACGGGGATGGGTCGAGCAAGGACGCGCCGGCACGATCCTCGACAACCTGATCGCCGAGGGCAAAGCGAAGCCCATGATCCTCGTCGTCGACTCCGGCTACGCGCGGTTCGCGTCCCAGACCGTCGACACCAACCGATCCGCCGCAACTGCCGCGTTCGAGACGGTGATGCTCGAGGAACTGATCCCGTTGATCGATGCCCACTACCGCACACGAGCTGATCGCCGGCACCGCGCCATGGCCGGACTCTCGATGGGCAGCGGACAAACGCTGAACCTCGCCCTGCGGCACCTCGACCGGTTCGCCTGGATCGGAGGCATGAGCGGGCCGCCCCGCGCAGGCTTCGACGTGAACACCGCCTACGACGGCGTGTTCCGCGATCCCGCCGCCTTCAACCGAAAGGTACGGCTGCTCTGGTTCAGTGCCGGGACCGCGGAGGAGAGGTTCCATTCCAGCACCGTCGCCATCCACGAGTCGCTGAACCGCGCCGGAATCAAGTCGGTGTTCTACTCCTCACCAGGCACCGATCATGAATGGCAGACGTGGCGCCGCAGCCTGCACGACTTCGCACCCCGCCTGTTTCGAGACTGAGCGCGATTCCACCGCGTTCGCGCCGACCCTGCCCCACCCATGAGCCACCCCTTGCGCGTCCAAATCCTCCTCTGCCTGCTTAGTCTCGCCCTTCCGGCTACGGCGGCCGATCCGGAGTGGTTCGACTTCCAGCCCGCGCCGGATCCCTTACAAGAAAGCGCTCTCGATCTTCGCCGGCTTAACGAGCGTTTCGCCGGCGAAAAGGGTCGGATCATCGCCCGTGGCGAGGAGTTCGTCCACGCTACCACCGGACAGTCCGTGAGACTTTGGGCGGTGAATGGGCCTTCCACCACCCTGACCGGCGACGCGCTCCGCCAATGCGCGCGTCGACTGGCCAAGTACGGGGTAAATCTCAGCCGACTCCACGGAGCCCTGTTCGATCGAAACGGCAAACTGGACGCCGCCAAGGTTCCGCGAATGCAGGAGACCGTCGCCGCCCTCAAGGCGGAAGGGATCCACACCCTGTTCTCCATCTACTTCCCTCTGTGGATGACGCCCTCCGCCGATCACCCCTGGCTCAAGGGGTACGACGGGAAGCAGCATCCGTTCGTGGCGCTGATGTTCAACCCGGAGTTCCAGGAGCAATACCGCGGCTGGTGGAAGGCCCTGCTCCTCACTCCGGATGCGCAAGGTCGCCGCCTGGTCGACGAACCCGCGCTCTTCGCGCTGGAGATCCAGAACGAGGACTCGTTCTTCTTTTGGACCTTCAATCCCGACCAGATCCCCGGGGCGCAACGGCAACTGCTCGAGACTCAGTTCGGGGTCTGGCTGAAACAAAAGTACGGCTCCCTGGAGAACGCCCTGTCCCAGTGGAAGGGCTCGACTTCGAAAGGAGACGACCCCGCCTCAGGACGTGTCGGGTTTCGCCCGCTCTGGAACATGGCCCACGAAAAGACCGCCCGTGACCGTGACACGGTCCGGTTCCTGTTCGAGACCCAGCGGAACTTCTACGTGGAGACGCAACGCTTCCTGCGGGAGATCGGTTTCCA
>JADLFD010000708.1 GCA_020845805.1 Verrucomicrobiales bacterium
ATTTTGGGAGCGGTCAGCGTGGTAAACGCCTTCGTACAATCCCATGAAGGCGTTTTCCGCCCGGCTGACATGGGCGGTGAGAGTGGCCATGGCCACGAGCATCCAGTTCCAAGTGCGCTGCGTCATAAACCCTTTCGTTCCGAGTCTGCCTGCGCTGCCCGTCGCGGAGGGGCGCCGTCCGTGTGGTTGGTTTGGACGGCGACCAAGTATCGATTGGTGCGGGGGAAGCGCGTGCGGGGATGCTAGGCGGGGCTGGGTGGCGGTCAACGGTGGACCGTCTCTCCGCAGATCGCCGTTGCTCGCGCCGTCGGGTTGGCGCAGAAAGGGGCTTCACCCCATGCGCTCGACCTCGACTTCGACCTCGACCCAGGCCTCCCGAATTCATCGCCGCCAATTCCTGCAACGCGCTGGAGCGGGTGTGGCGCTGTTCCATATTCTTCCCGGGACGAGGGTCCAGGGCGCGGAACGGTTGTCGGCCAACGACAAACTGAATCTGGCCGGCATCGGGATTGGCAGCCGAGGTGGCGCCGATGTCGCCGAGGCGGCCGGGTTGGGGCACCGCATCGTGGCCCTGTGCGACGTGGACGAGAAGTACGCCGCGAAAGAGTTCGCCAAGTACCCGGACGCACGTCGGTTTACCGACTATCGCGTCATGTTGGACAAGATGGGGGCCGGGATTGACGGCGTGGTGATCGGAACGCCGGATCATACCCATGCGGTGATTGCCATGGAGGCGATGCGACGTGGGAAACATGTCTATTGCGAGAAGCCCCTCGCGCATACGGTCGACGAGGTGCGCCGCCTGATGGCTGGGGCTCGCGAGCACAAGGTGGTGACGCAGTTGGGAAATCAGGGGCACTCCACCGACACCATTCGCCGCGTGTGCGAATGGATCTGGGCGGGGGTCATCGGCAACGTCCACACCATCCACGCCGCCTGCGACGCGTTCCCGAATGTCTACTGCCAGATTCCCAATCTGCCGAAGCTGGCGGAGAAGCACGAGGTTCCCAGCAGCCTGGACTACGAACTCTGGGTGGGCCCGGCGGAGTATCGTCCGTACTCACCGCTCTGGGTGCCCTGGAACTGGCGGGGCTGGCTCTCCTACGGCGGCGGCACGATCGGGGATTGGATCTGTCATGTCGTGGATCCGAGTTTCTGGGCGCTCGATCTGGGTGCGCCCGCGAGCGTGCAGGCGGAGACGACGGACTATGATCTTGCCCAGCACGGCCAGACGTACCCGCCGGGCGCAAAGATCACCTTTGAGTTCCCGGCCAAAGGGGCGCGGGGCCCGGTGAAATTAGTGTGGCACGACGGCAAGACTCGTATTCCGCGGCCGGCGGCATTTGGGCCGGACCACAAGGTTCCTGGCACGGGAGCGATCATCCATGGGGACAAGGCGATGATTGTGCACGGATCGCACGGAGGCGGGAACTGTGTCCTATTTCCGGAGACCCTCATGGAAGCGCATGCGGGCAAGAACGCGCCGGCGGAAAAGATCCCCCGAGTGAAGGGGCATGTCTGGGACTGGGCGGAGGCGATTCGGACCGGGCGCAAGGCGGGATCGGACTTTGACTATGGCGGGCCTTTGACCCAGCTCGGGTTGCTGGGCCTCATCGCGTTGAAGTTCCCGGGCGAGACGTTGCGCTGGGACGACGCCGCGATGCGTTTCACCAATTCCCAGGCGGCGAACCAGCACGTGAACCCGGCCTATCGTTCGGGCTGGAAGCTGTAGGCCTCGGGACGGGTGCGGATCGGGGAGGAGTGTGGGCAGGACTCAGCGCGCGGCGTTCGTGGTGGAGGGCTGGCTAGGGGTTGCCGTCGCGGAGAGCGGGCGCACCCAGATATTGCGGAAGCGCACGGGACACCCGTGACCGGCGAGGATGATCGGGCCCTGGCTGATCTTGCGCCGGTACTCCGGCAGGATTTTGTGTCCGGTCTCGCCGCGAATCTCCTCCTCCAGATGCACCAGCACGCCGTTGTGGTGCATGGTCACCCGGCCGGGGCGCAGCAGTTGTTCCCCCTGGAAGCGTGGAGCGGTGAAGATGATGTCGAAGGACTGCCACTCCCCGGGCGGGCGGGTCACGTTCACGCGAGGTGGGGTCTGGGCGTAAATGGCGGCCGCCTGGCCGTCGGGATAGAGCTTCTCGTTCCACGAGTCGAAGATCTGAATCTCATAGAGGCCCATGAGCAGGACGCCGTTGTTGCCCTGGTCGTACCAGGGCCCTTTGAAGTGGGCGGGGGCCAGCCATTCGAGATGCAGTTGCATGTCCCCGAACTCCTGGCGGGTGCGCAGGCTGGAGGCGGTGGCGGCGACCAGTTCTCCGCGTTCCACCTTCCAATCGTTGGTGGCCCAGGCACTGAGCGATTGACCGTCGAACAGGACGATCGCGTCGCCAGGGACGGGGGCGGGCGCCGGGGCGGGCCCGGGGTCGAGTCGCGGTGGCGCCGGCCGGTCGGGGTCGTGCACATGGAACCCGCACCAAGGCAGGATCGGGGTGTCTTTGTACCCGTAGACGCCGGAACCATCCCGGGCCTTGACCAA
>JADLFD010000709.1 GCA_020845805.1 Verrucomicrobiales bacterium
ACGGTGCCCAGTTCCTGGTCGCCGAACGAGGCGGAGGCGGAGCCGCGGCTGCCGACGTGCACGGTGCGCCGGTTGGGCGTGGTGCTGGTGTATCCGGCCGGGTCGATCTCTTCGATCGTGTACGGGCCCGGGGTCAGATCCTCGAAGCTGAACGATCCCGTGTCGGTGGTGGTCCGTGTGAGCGTGCCATCACGGCCGGTGAGCAGGATGGTGACCCCGCTGATGCCAGGTTCGCCGTCCTCGCGGTTGCCATTGGCATTGAGGTCGGCGTAGACCGAGCCGCTGACGGTGCCGACGGACTGATCGCCAAAGGAGGCGGTGGCGGACCCGCCGGCGGACACGCTGACGCTGCGCGTGTTGGGCGTCGTGCTGGCAAACCCGGCGGGATCGGTTTCCTCGACGCGGTAGGAACCGGCGAGGACGCTGCGGAACTCGAAGGCGCCGGACGCGTCGGTGACGGTGGTCCGTGACGTGCCCATCCCGTGGAGGGAGAGGGACACGTTCGGCAGTCCGGCCTCGCCGTCATCCTGCTCGCCGTCGCCGTCGGCGTCCTCATAGACCACGCCGCCGACGGTGCCGGCCGGCTGATCGCCGAAGAGGATTTCGGTCACGGCGTCCAGGCGGACGCTCACGAGCCGCAGGTCGGGCGTGGTGCTCACGTAACCTTCGGGGTTGATCTCGCGGAGGCGATAGCCGCCCGGGGCGAGCCCGGGGAAGGAGAAGGTGCCATCGGGATTGGTCACCGTGGACTGAAGCGGGGTGTCGGACTCGAGACCGAGGAGTTCAAGCGTGGCGCCTTCGATGCCGGATTCATCCTCCTGCCGGCGGCCGTCCGCATTCAGGTCGCGGAAGACGAGACCGACGAGGTTGTTGCCGGGGGTCAGTTGGAACCGGGCGCTGGCGTGACCGGAGTAATTCGGATCCTCGACGGTGGCAGTGACGTGATAGGTCCCGGGCGCGGACGGCGGCGTGGAGCGCCCTTCGAAGACCAGGGTCACGGGCAGGCCGGCGGGGGTGGTGATCACGTTGGGCTGCTTGGGTGAACCGTCCGCGATCTGCTGAAGGTTCTCCAGCAGGACGAGGGCCTTGCCTCGCAGAATGGTGATCTCCGTTTCCACGGGGGTGGCTGGTAGATAGGTGGTGTTGCCCGGTTGCGAGGCCCGCACGCGTGCGGTGCCGGCCGCGCTGGGGGTCAGGACGTTGCCGTCGAGGGTCGCGGGCCCTGACACCAGCGCGTAGGTGACGGGGAGACCACTGCTGGCGTGCGCGGTCAGAGTGACCGGGGAGCCGCCGAGCGAGGTGGGGGGCAGCGGCACAAACGCGAGGGTCTGCGGCTTGCGCAACACCGTCACGGTCACTGCCGGGCTGCTGGCGGTGCTGACCGAGTTGCTCGCCTGCACCCAGAACGAGGTCGACTCCAGCAACGGCTGGGACACGAAACTGTCGGAGTCCTCGCCCACCGGGCGCGACGTGTTCCCGGAGGAGCCTTGGTACCAGCGGAACGTGATGGGTTTCGAACCGGTGGCCACGGCCAGGAGTTTGGCCGTGTCACCCACCGCGATGCCACCGGGCGGCGCGAGGATGGTGACCGTGGGCGCGGAGAGGAGTCCGAGTTTGAAGGAGGTCAACCCCACCAGATAGGCCGGCAGCGTGGGCGGGTTGCCCTGGTTCCCGGTCCTGATCTGGAGCACGGCGCTGGCCCCGGTTGGGCGGCCATGCCGCGAGGCGTACGCATAGTCGTCGCCCTCGTCGTCACCTTCATCGTCGGCCTCGTCGTCGCCCGACGTTTCCCAGGCACGAACTTGTACGAAGGCGATGGCGCCCGGTGTGACGGTGGGAATGGATCGCGTGTCGCTGAAGAAGTAGCCGGCTCCGTCGCCGGTTCGGAAAGCAACGGGCTCGCCCACGGGGTGAAGTTCGCCGGCGGTCGGACCGCCGAAGAGTTGGGCGCGGAATCGGTCGCCCGAGAGCCGGGTGGTGCCGTCGGCCGCGTAGATGGGGGCATCAATTCCGAGGGCGAGGCTGCGATTGGCGAAGTAGATCGTGCCGCCGGTCGGTCGGAAGGTGGCGGATACGGACTTGTGGGCGTCCATGCGCACGGAGGTCGGGTTTTCCGTGCCCGAGGCGTCGCCGGACCAACCGGTGAAGAGGTAGCCATCCTCGGGGAGGGCGGTCAGCGTCACCACGGTGCCGGGCGCATAGTTTTCGGCCGCGGGCGAGGCAGAGATCTTGCCGCCCTGTTCGACGAGGAGCGCGAGTTGGAAGCGCGAGCTGACCTCGGCCACATCCTTGGACGTCGACCCACCGGGGCCGGTGACGCGGACGGAATACGTGCCGACCTCGGCGGCGGCACGTTCCAGGACGGAAGCAGTTGCGCCGGTGATGGGGCTGCCATTGCGGGTCCAGAGATAGGTGAGGGGACCGGATCCTTCGGCGGTGATCTCGATGCGCAACGGTTTGCCGGGCACGGGCGGGGTGGGCACCACATTGACTTTGGTGATGCTGGGGGGGCTGAGGAGGGTGAGTCGGACGGGGGCGCTCTCCGCGTTACCCTTGGCGTTCGAGACGCGCACTGCGTACTCGCCGACGTTGGCTTCCGAAACCCTGGGGAGGGTGAGAACACGGGAGGTGGCATCCGAGAGGGGTTTGCCGTCCTTCAGCCAGAGATAGGAGAGCGGAGCGGATCCGGTGGCGGTCACTTCGAACGTGGCGGCATTGCCGAGGGCGACCGAGACCGGCTTGGGTGCGACGGTGATGCGGGGGGCGGTCGCCTGCTGCAACGAGAAGGACGCGAGACCCACGAGGTTGCCGGGCAGCGTGGGCGGCAACCCGGCGTTGCCGGTGGTGACGCGCAGCAGGGCGCTGGAACCGGTCTTGCCGTTGGCCGCCACGGCGGCTTCGAAGGTGGCTCCGGAACTGGCCGCCCAGGCGCGCACCTCGACCACGGCGGTCTGCCCTGGGATCACGGCCTTGATCGAGCGGTTGCCGGGAAGGAAATAGCCGGCCCCGTCGCCGGTGCGGAAGGTGCTGGGCGGGGCAATGGGAGCGAGGGTGGCCTCGGATACGCCCGCGTAGAGTTGGGCCAGGAAGGCGTCGCCGCTGAGGGGCGTCTTGCCGTCGGTATCGAAGATCGGGGCGTCGATGCCAGCGGAGAGGACCCGGTTGGCGACGTAGACCGTGCCGCCCTCGGCGGTGAACACCGGGGTGATGGTCTTATTGGCGTTCATGGTCACCGAGGCCGGGTTCGCGGTGCCGGTGAGGTCGCCCGACCAACCTGCGAAGACGTAGCCTTCCGCCGCCTTGGCGGAGAGCGAGACGACCTCGCCGGGGGTGTAAGTCGCCTTCGTGGGAGACGCCGAGGCGGTGCCGCCGTCGGCGGAAACCAGGGTCAGGGTGTAGCTGGTCGGCGCGACGTTGGAGTCGAGCGAGAAGGAGGTGAGTCCCCCGAGGAAGGTGGGCAGCGTGGGGGGACTCCCCGCGTTGCCGGTCACAAGACTGAGAATGACGCTGCGGCCTGTATGGCCCTTCGACCGCACGGCGGCGTCGTAGGTCTGGCCGGCGGAAGCCTGCCAGGCTCGCACCTGCACGCGCGCGGTCTGACCGGGTGGCACGGTGGGAATCGCGCGCATCTCGCTGTAAAAATAGCCGGCGCCCTCGCCGTCCCGGAACGCCACCGGGTCACCGACCGGCGCCAGGGTGTCGTCGCTGGGGCCCGCGAAGAGCTGCGCCAGGTACGCGGCGCCGGCGAGTCGGGTCTTCCCATCGACGTCGAAGACCGGGGCGTCGAGTCCGATGGCGAGGCTGCGGTTGGCAAAGTACACCGTGCCGCCGACCGTGCGGAACCGCGCCTCCACGCGCTTGTGACCGCTCATCGTCACGGACACCGGATTGGCGGTGCCACTGACGTCTCCGATCCAATCGCTGAATTCATAACCGTCGTCGGCATCGGCGAACAGACTGACCACCGCGCCCGAGGCGTAGGAGGCCTGACTGGGGGTCGGCACGATGGTGCCACCCTGTTCCACCACGAGTTCGAGCAGGTATTGCGAGGAGACCGTGATGGCATCCTTCGCGGCGGTGCCTCCGGGGCCGGTCACGCGGACCGCGTATAATCCTGCCGAGGCGCTGGAGGTCTCCAAGACCGGACTGGTGGCGCCGCCCAGCGAGGACCCGTTGAGGGTCCACTGGTAGGTGAACGGACCCGTACCTTCGACGAAGACTTCGAGGCGCAGCGGTTTGCCGACCTGGGCGGGGGAGGGCGTGGCGGCGATGCGCGTGATCGCAGGGATGGGAGCGATGGTCAGCGTGGCGCCCCGGCTCTCGGTGCTGCCGAAGTCATTCGAGACCCGCACGCTGTAGGTGCCGGCGTCGCCGGCGGAAACGGAACGGAACTCGAGGGCGGCGGACGTGGCGCCCGTGATGTCCGCGCTGTTCTTACGCCACTGGTAGCGGTAGGGCGTGGGTCCCGTGACCACGACTTGAAATCGCGCGGTGCCGCCGATGCCGACCAAGACGGACGCGGGCTGGGTCTGGACGACCGGCGGCGAGCTTTGCTGGAGCTTGAAGGAGGCGAGGCCCACGAGGTTGGCGGGCGGGAGAAGGCCGCCCCCTGCGGTCACGCGGAGCGTGACGCTCTGTCCGGTCTTGCCGCCCGCCGCCAGCGCCTGCTCATAGGTGGATCCCTTAGAGGCGTCCCAGGCTCGCACCTGGACATACGCCTGCGCTCCGGCGGCGACGCCGGCCGCTTCGCGCGTGCTGCCCGCGGTCGTGTCGACATAACCGGCGCCTGCGCCGGTGCGGAAGGAGACGGCAGCGCCGGAAGGGGTCAGCGTGCTCTCGCTGGGGCCCGCGTAGAGCTGGGCTTTGAACGCGGTTCCGGAGAGGCGGGTGGTCCCATCGGTGTCGTACACTGGGGCATCAAGACTGCCCGTGATTTTGGTGACGAAGTTCAGAGTGCCCTGGGCGAGCGCCTGGAGACCGGCGAGACAAAGGAAGCAGGCGAACAGGAACTGTTTCATAACGGGAGAGTCCGTGATCCTGGAGCGAGAGTACGGGAAGCCCACGGGCCAAATGGCTCGGAGGCTGTTTCTGGTATCGGCACTTTCTCCGAAACCCTCAAGGGCGTCGGGACGGAATTCACCCGCGGATCCGGGCGAAATGATGATGGTCGCGGCACGGAGTGCGGACTCTCTGGTCGAGGATGGGGAGCCAGGGCCAGGGGCGGGAAGAGAGGGGACCGTCAGCGTACTGCGACGCCTCTTTCTCCATTCCCGGTCTTAAAAACAGGAGCCCGCGCGCCTCTCCCTCCGGGGACGGTTATAGCGGGGAGTCCGGATGTTTGAGCTTCAACTGGGGCGGAGGTTGATCGACATCGTCCACGGGCAGCGCCTGGGCAAACTGGTCCGTGTCTCCGAGCTCGGATTTCAGACGCAGCAACCGGGACTTCAATTGGTCGGCGAGAATCTGAGTGTCCGCGCGTCCGTAGAGATTCGTCTGCTCATCCGGATCCTGGGCCAGGTCGTAGAGTTCCCATTGTCCGGATTTCCAATAGTGGATCAGTTTATGGGTCTCGGTGCGGATGCCGTAATGGGCGCGGGTGTTGTGGTGCCCGGGGTCATGGTAGTAGCGGTAGTAGAACGCGTCGCGCCAGCCCTCCGGGCGGCCTCCCTGGAAGAGCGGGGTCAGGCTTCGGCCCTGCATGTCGGCCGGGATCTCGGCGCCCGCGAGTTCGAGGAACGTGGGGGCGAAGTCGACATTGATTGCCAGGGCGGAGGAGGTCGTCCCGGGCCGGATCCCGGCCGGCCAGCGGGCCAGGAAGGGCATGCGGATGGAGGGATCGTACATGAACCGCTTGTCGTACATGCCGAGATCCCCGAGGAAGAAGCCCTGATCACTGGTGTAGATCACCAGCGTGTTCTCGCGAAGCCCTTCGGCGTCGAGCCAGTCGAGGAGGCGCCCGACGGAATCGTCGACGCTCTGCACGCAGCCGAGGTAGTCCTGCATGTAGCGCTGATATTTCCAGGCGGCGAGCGCTTCGCCGGTGAGGAGGTTGGTCTGGCCTTCCTGCACCACGGAAACCTCCGTGGGGGTGGTGGAGAGCCAGCGCTCGCGCTCGGGACCGGCGAGTTCGGACGGGGGCACGAGCTTGAGGTCGCGCCGGGTGAGGTCGCGGGACACCGATTGACGCTGTTCGCGGAGCGCATCGGAACGGCCCTGGTAAGTGTCGCGCAAGGTGCGCGGTTCCGGGATGACGCGGGTGGCAAATTCACGCCGGTATCGGTCATTGGGGGTCCACTCGCGGTGTGGAGCCTTGTGGTGCGCCATGATGAAGAACGGGCGGTCCTTCGGACGCCGGCGCAGGGCGTCGAGGGTGAGGTCGGTGAGGACGTCGGTGACGTAGCCGCGGTAAACCCGGTGCCCGGTGCGGTCGTACAGGATGGGATCCACGTAACGCCCTTGTCCCGGCAGAATGTTCCATTGGTCGAATCCCTGGGGGTCCGAGCCCAGGTGCCATTTGCCGATCATGACGGTGTGGTAGCCCGCTTCGCGCATTCGATGGGCGACCGTGATGCGGGCGGGGTCCAGATGATTGAAGACGGGCTGGCCGTTGCGGTGGGAGTACTGGCCGGTAAGGATGGTGGCGCGACTTGGGGTGCAGATGGAATTGACCGCGAAACAGCGGTCGAGGCGCAGGCCGGCGGCGCCGAGTCGATCCAGATGGGGCGTCTGGTTCACGCGACTGCCGTAGCTGCTGATGGCATGGGCGGCGTGGTCATCGGACATGATGAACAGGATGTTCGGTCGAGGCGCGCCGAGAGCGCGGGCCCCGGTGAGGGCCATGACCAAAGCCGAGGCCAGGGCGACGCCTAACACCAGGCCGGGCGGCATGACATGGCCGAAGGGAAGGCGGCGCAGAAATGGGAAGGGGTGGGAGATCATGGGGAGGAGCGCGCGTGAGGGCGCCTTGGGTGCCTCGATGGAAGGCTGTCGCGGGGCCCGTGTACAACGTTGAAATGGGAAGGGCAACTGGCCCGACCGGCGGGGTCCGACCCCGCGTTAAAAGGGATCCGGCGGTCAGCTCGGTTCAGGAACAGGCTGTCCTTCGGGATGCCGGGCCGGTACTAACGGCCCGTGCCGCGCGAGTACACGTTGCAACCGACGGCGTCTGCCACCGAGCTCCGCATCGACTACGCGGCGGAGTTGAACACCCAACAGTACGAGGCGGCCACCGCTCCGCCGGGGCCCAGCCTGGTGCTCGCCGGCGCGGGATCGGGCAAGACGCGGACCCTGACGTATCGCGTCGCCTACCTGTTGGAGCGCGGCGTGCCTCCGGATCGCCTGCTGTTGCTCACCTTCACCAACAAGGCGGCGCGCGAAATGATGCAGCGGGTGGCGGATCTGCTCGGCGCCCAGCAGGACCAGCTCTGGGGCGGCACGTTCCACTCCATCGGCGCCCGCGTTCTGCGCTCCAATGCCGAGGCGCTCGGCTTCCGACGCGATTTCACCATCCTCGATCGCGAGGACTCGCACGACTTGGTCAAGGCTTGCGTGGGCGCGCTGGGCGAGGAAGGGGTGTCGGCGCGGCTGCCCAAACCGGAGGTCATCGCCGACGTGTTGTCCCGCTCTGCCAATGAGCGGTGCGCCGTTCCCTTGTGGTTGGAGCGCCATCATTCGGCCTGGTCGGAACTCGCCCCGCAGTTGGCACGAGTGGGTGAGCTGTATACGGAACGAAAGCGCGCCGCCAACGTCATGGATTTCGATGATCTGCTCTGCCTCTGGCTGCGGCTGCTGGAGGGCGACGCCGAAGTGCTGGCCCGCTACCAGCGGCGGTTTCAGTGGATCCTGGTCGACGAATACCAGGATACCAACCAGATCCAGAGTGACCTGATCGACCTGCTGGCGGCCCAGCATCGCAATGTCATGGCGGTCGGTGACGATTCGCAGAGCATCTACTCGTGGCGCGGGGCGAACTTCCGTAACATCCTCGAGTTCCCCAAGCGGTATCCGGACGCGCGCGTCTTCAAGATCGAGGTCAACTACCGGAGCACGCCGGAGATCATCGCCGTCGCCAACGCGGCCATCGCGTCCAACACCCAGCAGTTCGCCAAGCAGCTCACGCCGGCGCGCCGGCCGGGGATCAAGCCGGTCTTGGTTCCCTGCGAGGACGGCCATCAGCAGGCGGCGTTCATCGGGCAGAGGGTGTTGGAGCTCGCCGAGGAAGGCGTGGTGCTGCGTGAGATCGCCATCCTCTACCGTTCCCATTTCCATGCCCTGGAACTGCAGCTGGAACTCACGCGCCGCGGCATCCCGTTCGTGATCACCAGCGGCATCCGGTTCTTCGAGCAGGCGCACATCAAGGACGTTTCCGCGTGGCTTAAACTGCTCGCCAATCCCACCGACGAACTGGCCTTCAAGCGACTCGTTCTGCTCCTGCCCGGAGTCGGCCCCAAGGCGGCAGACAAGCTGTGGACAGCCTTTGGCACCGCGCTGCGCGAGGGGGCGCAGGAAGCGGTGGCGGCGGGCGTGCCACCGGCCCTGGTCTCCATCCGCGATCGGGTGCCGAAGAAGGCGGCCCTGGATTGGGCGAACCTGGCCACGACCTTCGCCCAACTGCTCGACCCGAGCGTGGGTGGCCGGCCGGGGCGGATGATCCGGCTCATCGTGGAGGCCTTTTACGACGACTACGCCGAGCAGAACTTCCCCAACAGTGGGCAGCGCCTCGAAGAACTGGAACAGTTGGCCGCTTACGGCGACCAGTTCGAAACCAACGCGGATTTTCTCACCCAGCTTTCCCTGCTGAACAACCTGGAGGCCGATGCCGAGCAGCGCACGACCTCAGGGGATGACGACCGGGTCCGGTTGTCGACCGTGCACCAGGCCAAGGGTCTCGAGTTTGCCGCGGTCTTCGTGATCATGCTCGGCGATGGCTTGTTCCCCTCGGCCCGATCGCTGGAGGATCCCGATGCCTGTGAAGAGGAGCGGCGTCTCTTCTATGTGGCGGTCACTCGGGCAAGAGATGAGCTCTACCTGACCTACCCGCTGCTGCGTCTTACGCCCGGGCAGGGGGCTTCGTTGATCTCCAAGTCGCGGTTTCTGGACGAAGTTCCCTCGGGTTTGCTGGACGAATGGACGCTGCGCCGTTCGGAATCGTTCTACGGAAGTGGGAATGGGCGCGGGAACGGGCGCGGCGCGGGAATTCAGGACGGCGCGGAATCGGGGTCGGGATTCGAGGTGGACCCCGACGGCGATCCCTTTTGAGCCAGGGAAGGGGGCGTGCGCCGGGAAACCCGTTGATGCTGGCGGCCGGCTTCGCGATGCTCAGCGCGTCCGCCGATGAACTCGAACATCAAGCTGGGGCTCTACGTGGTTTCCGTTCTGGGGCTCCTGA
>JADLFD010000710.1 GCA_020845805.1 Verrucomicrobiales bacterium
CTACTTCCTGGTCCTGAGTCCCCGCGGCTCGGGCGGGAGTTGGGCTGGGAACCGCCCAGCACAGCCACGCCACCCCCCACCACGAAGCGTGGATCCGAATCGTTCCGGAGAGCCGCCTGCTCAGGTCCGCAACACGCCGAATCGAATTCATAAGGTAAAATAACTCGTCCTGACATTCGCGGTGCAAACAAAATCCCTGGTTGGGGGAGGGCCTTGGGGTCGGAATCGCGGTCTCGGGCGGGCGGTGTTGGGGGTGGTCCAGCAGGAAATAAAAGGCTCCTGACATAGGGTTGTCAGCGTCACCGTTTACCGTGTTCGCATGCGTGCAAGAACCCGTCCTGCCTGCTCGCGGATGGGGGTAGCCATGGCGCTCACCCTGGTGCTCCGGATTCCGGGCTGCGGAACTACTCGTCCGCGGAAGGGCTCGGTTCTGTGCACCGCCCGGCAGGGGTTGATGAATTTCCTGGGCGGGATTCCGCTGGGCCGGCCCAATCGACGGGACCAGGTGGCCGAGCCCGTTGCATTTCTCGTGTCCGACCGTGCGGCGTCGATTACCAGACCGGAATACGTCATCGACGGAGGGGACATCTCGACCCTTTGAGCGATCTACTTTGAAAGGAATGGAAGAGCCTATGAACAAGACCAAAGTCCAGTTGCCCAGACCCATTGAAGCTTACGTGCAGGCGATCAATTCGCATGATCCCGAGGCGCTGGCGCGCTGCTTCGATCCCAATGCGGTCGCGAACGACGTGAGCCGTGAATTTCGCGGCCTCTCCGAGATCATGACCTGGGCGCGTCGCGAGATCTTCGCGGTCCAGGTCACCCTCGAACTGATGGGGGTAAAAGAGGAGGGGGGCCAGACGGTCCTGACCGCCAGGATCGAGGGCACGTTCGACCGCACCGGGTTGCCCGACCCGTTGATCATGGAGCATGCCCTGACCTTGGCAGGGGACCGGATCCTCTCCTTGACGTGTCGTTTGTCGGACACGTAGTTGATGCGGCCGGCTGTTCCCGTGCCTTGGTGATCACCGTGCCCTGGAAGGTGGGGCGGGCCCTGTAGCGCGCTCCATGAGTCCGCAGAAGAGGGAGGGATGTTGCCTTCGAGGGTCTGCCATTGGCGACGATTCGGAGTGGGGTCCGGTCGGCGGAGTTGGCCTGGGTGAGCACGACGGAGTGGGCGGTGTCGTGGAAGCCTCAGAGGCGCCGCGCCGATTCCTTTTCCATCGCATCTCCGTCATTCAGGGGCACGGCGAGCCCGGAAGAACCGACTTCGGTCCGGGATGCCCGGCCAGTTCGTGCTCCACACGCCGCTCGTGGGAACCACGACCGGCACGAGGGGCAGCCAGTTGGGATGGTCAAGTTCTTCGGTGCTTTCCAGGTCGTAGCGGGCAGCGGCCGGAGCCGTTAGTTGGAGTCGAATTTCATCGCCCAGTCGTTGGACACGGAGTCTTGAGGACTCCCGAGGGGGCTCCTCAATCCTCATGCCCGCGAGCTCGTTGACTTCGGGTGTCGCCTCGGGCGAGGACAGGTGGATCCATTTTACCGGCCCAATACCTTTGGCCCACCACATCTCGTCGAATTGGCTTTCGGTGCCGCGAACAGAGGAAATCCTCAGCTGAAGACATTTCTCGAATTTGCCAGCGGGGACGATCACGTCGCTTAGTCCCACGAGACGCACAGCGGTGCGGACCTCACCTGAGTAGACTCCATTCAAGAACGCGTCCCCGAAACCTTCACTGGCCTGGCCGGCGGTCATGGCATTCGGGAAGGCAGCCTTTAGATCGAATCGCATGCGGACTAGTCCGCGTGCCTGATCGGTGCCGACAAATCCCCAGGCATCCTTTCCGAATGCCACGAAATTGGTCCAGATCGCCTCTTCCTGATCGTATGAGAGGACATCCGATACCGCCTCATAGGGGGTCGGTGCGGTAATGCCACGCCATAGGGTCACAGGGGTGTTGGTGGACACGACACGCACCCGGGTTGACCACCGCTCGGTTCCTTGGGAGCTGTTGTAGAACCAGACGTTGCCTGGATATCGGGGGTAGTAATAGTCTTTCAAGGCATAAAGTGCCGGGGGTGAGATGCGAATCTGTGCCACCTGGCTGGTAGTCGAACCAAAGTCGTTCGCCACAATGACCCGGTACGAGCCAGCATCTTCTGCCTGAGCGGCAAGAATGCTGAGGCAGGCCTCCGTGGTGCCGTACCGGCCGGAACCCTCCACCAGATCCCTGCCGTTCAGTTGCCACTGATATCGGCAGGCCCGGTCACTGTCCACGTTGGCGCACAGCAACGCCGGCTCGCCACTGGGCCAGTCGGCCTCTCCGGGATGTATGTCCACCCACGGCGGCATGGCTCCGTGACGCATACGCGCGACACTGGCGGATGCCACGCCATTGACTGACAAGAAGCTGCCGGCGGCAAACAATTCGTCCGCGCTCGTGGCCAGGGCGGAAACCGAGCCTCCAAAGCTACTGCCCAACTGGGTCAGGCCACCCGCTTCGGTCCACCGGTGAATCTCGTTCCAGGGATCCCCGTATTCCCGAATTCCAGGGGAGGAATTCAAATAGACCTCGTTCCCTTTCACGACGATGCTATCGACATTTCCGCCGATGCCTTCTGTGACTGGCGACCAGAACGCCCCGTCCCACATTGCTAGCCCCGGTGCTCGGTCGGTGACACCAGTGTGCTGACTTGAGATCGATTCGAAATTGCCACCTACCAGGAGGTGGCTTTCGTACACAGCCATGGTTTGGACATTGTCACCGGTACTAAACCCGATGCCTCTGCCCACCTCACTCAGGAACATCCCATCCCACTTCGCAATGTGCCACAGGAGTCCCCTTGGTCCTCCGTTCTCGGTGAAGGATCCTCCGGCGTAGAGGTGCCCGTTCCAGGACGCAAGGCAGTTGATGCCTGCGTTAAATATTGCCCAGCTAACCCATTTCGTACCGTTCCACTGGGCGATGATGCGTCCCGCGCCGGCGTAGAGATCGTTGCCATGCACGGTAAGCGCATAGACGACGCCATCTGGTCCCTCACCCAGGGGGGACCACTCGAACCCGTTCCATTTTGCTACGTTCCGTGCATTCTTACCGCCGGCTTTGCTGAAGGATCCACCGGCAATCAGGGCCCCTGCATGGGTGCAAAGGGATCTTACCGAACCTTCAATGCCTGCACCCATCGGTTGCCATCCCTCGCGATCCCAAATGGCGATGGATGCGGCGGGGGACGTTCCAGCGCGCGAGAACGTGCCTCCGGCAATCAGGTTGGTTCCATAGATGGTCAAGGCAGAGACGCTCCCGTCGAATCCGGACCCCAGTGCCCCCCACTTGGTCCCACCCCATTTCGCAATGTGTTTCGTCGGCCCACCGTCCGCTGAATCAAAGGTTCCGCCGACGTATAAAGTTCCGCGATCGAAGACGAGACTGGTAGGGGAGCCGTAGAGTTTTCCGATCTTCGACCACCGATTCCCATCCCACTTGGCGACCCCTTCGGGATAACCCCTCGAATCACCGAGACTAGCACCGGCGAAAACTGTTTCTCCTGTGGCCGTCAGGGAACCGACATTGAATTCCAGGCCGTCCCCGCACGTAGCCCAGCGATTGCCGTCCCAGACGGCCACGTGTTTAGTTGGAAGTTCGCCGGCGTTGAGGAAGTTACCGCCCGCATAGAGTTTGGATCCAGTCGTGGTTAAGGAAAGAACATCGTGGCTCAGGCCGGGGCCCAGGGCGGACCACGAGAAACCGTCCCAACTCGCGATGTGGGTCGCAGGGTTGCCGCCCGCCGCGGTGAATCCTCCGCCTACGTAGAGCTTGCCACCCTTGGCGGCTAGGGCCTTCACGGTGTGGTTCACGCCCTGGCCCAGGGCGGACCATTGTGTCCCATCCCACGCCGCCAGGTACGCGACACGGCTCGATCCTGAGTACATGAAGTTGCCGCCCGCGATAAGCTTCCCATCCCAGAACAACAACGTCTCCACGTTCCCGCCGCTCAGACCCTCCCCCAGCGTGCTCCATTCTTTGCCGTTCCATCGAGCGACGCCGCTGGCCGGCCGATCGCCTGCTGTCTGAAAGTTGCCTCCCACGTACACCTCCGAGCCGGAGACCAGCACTGCTGAAACCGGCCCATCGCATCCGCCGCCCAGAGGTAGCCAGGCTTTGCCATCCCAGCTCGCGATGCTCCTGGCCCGATGTTTTCCGGCAGCGTTGAACAATCCTCCGGCATACAGGGTTCCCTGAGGATCAACCCCAATTGAGTAGATGTAGTCGTCCGTGCCAGGGATTTCGCTCATGGACAGCCATCTGCCTTCGGGCGGGAGGACGTTTCTACTTGGCTGGGGTGTTGGGCTTTGGCCGATCCTGAAGTTGTCGACCCAAAGCTCTCCCTCGGCAATGGGCCCACCCTCCGCATTGCCCAGGATGGCAATCGAGAGTGTTTGCGCTCCCGTCAGCCCTGACGAGATGTCATCCAGAAACATGGTGTCCAAATGGACCCACTCCAGGCCCAGGGCGGTGGCGTCGTACCAAGCTTGGACCGTGCGCCTCGTAGCAGTGTAGGTTAGGCGGAGTCGGAACTCCTTGGCCAAGGTGCTGACTCGGGTTCGGCGGAGTGAACCAGCGCTGCCGCGCCACCAGGAGGTGCCAAAAGATCCACCGTCAGTTTTGTTCATCCTGGATACGACAAATCCATTGACGACTCCACGTCCCCAAGCCGCGGTGTCCACCACCGCCAACTGCAGCTGACAGGAGTCTCCTGACGCGGTGTTGTGGCCATGTACTTCCACGGACCAATCCTCGGCTACCGTGGGTGTCCCCTTCCAAACGATGAAGGCATTTTGCTCCGCGTTTTCCGAGCCCGGGACCGTGAAGCTGACATGACCATCGACTGCCCCGATGACCATCTGGCCGTGATACTTGGGGTAGGACTGCCAGTTGGAGGCGGACAGGCCCTGGGTGAAATCATCGGACCCCACCCAGTCTGCACCCCAACAGCAGTTGGCGAGCAGCGCCAGGAGCAGGGAAACATAGCGGATCGTGGAAAGTGCGATGGACGGATAAGATGTCGGCTGCATAAACATTCCTGTGACCAAGAACCGCGCCTTGCTCGCACCGGAGAAGGTGGCGCTGGCTCAAGCAAGCCTGGGACATCGCACCTCGCGTTGCCTGGCGGGGCCAGCACTCTGATGAGTGCGCACGCGCGACGCGGCACCTGACAACCGGGCCCCGGTCCGATCCCAGGCATCGCGGTGCCGGTCGGCAGCCTAATGGTCGAGGAGCACTCCCTGATATCGCGCGAATCACGTAGCCGAAGGGAGAGTTGGGGTGTCACGAAGGCCAAATTAAGCAATTCTGCGCAGGAGACACTGGCCGATGCCCTCGCCGGGACCGTTCGTAGAGCTCCCTCCCGATCCCTCTAACGTACCCCTCATTGACCGGCCCCCCGCGGGGCAGGCACCGTCAGGTCGCTGCCATGAGCCCTCGCCCCACCCCCGAGGACGCCGCCGCACCGCGTCGGTTCGGCGACTATGAACTGCTCGAAGAACTCGCCCGGGGCGGCATGGGCATAGTTTACCGGGCGCGGCAGATCAGCCTCAACCGGATCGTCGCGTTGAAGATGATCCGGGACAGCCATCTCGCCTCGCCGCGTTCCATCCAGCGCTTCCAGATCGAGGCCGAGGCGGCCGGGAAGCTGACTCATCCGCACATTGTGCCGATTTACGAGTTCGGCGAGCACGCAGGCCAGTGGTTCCTCAGCATGCGCCTCCTCGAAGGGGGCGACCTGGTGAAGCACCTTTCCGGTGTCCCGATGGAGTCGCGTCCCCTGGCCAAGCTCATGGCCAACCTCGCCCGCGCGGTCCATCACGCCCATCAGCACGGGGTCCTTCATCGCGACCTCAAGCCGGCCAACATCCTCCTCGACGCACAGGGCGAGCCGTTCATCACCGACTTCGGCCTGGCCCGTTTCACTGAGGGCACCTCCGAGCTCACCCTAAGTTCTGATGTGCTCGGCTCGCCCAACTACATGGCTCCGGAGCAGGCCTCGCAGAAGAGCGACGATCTCACCACCGCGGTGGATATCTACAGCCTTGGCGCGGTCATGTACGAGTTGCTCACCGCTCGCGCGCCTTTCCGGGCAGCCACACCGATGGAGACCTTGCGGAAGCTCCTCGAGGAAGAACCCACCCCGCCCAGAACGTTGTACAAGTACGCCGATCGTGACTTGGAGACCATCTGCCTGAAGTGCATGGAGAAGCGGCCTGAACGCCGGTACGACACGGCGATCGGCATGGCCAAGGACCTGGAGCGCTGGCTCAACGTCGAACCCATCCTCGCCCGCCCGTCCTCCACTGCCGACCGGGTCCGAAAATGGGCCCGGCGCAATCCCTTGCTCGCCGGACTGCTCGTCGCCCTGCACCTCGTCTTCTTCGCCGGGCTCATCGCGATTCTCGCCATGAGCTATCGACTCGCCTCGGCCAACCGCAACCTCGCCGCAGCCTCGCACGAAAAAGACCGGGCCAACCAACGCCTTGCCCGCAACGTTCGCGACCTTGAATGGCAGAACGCCGAGGAATGGGCCGCCTCCGGTCGCCGCGCCGACGCCCTGGCCTGCCTTGCCCGCTTCCTCCGCGAGACCCCTGAGGACACGGTCCCCGCCGCTCGGATCGTCTCCATGCTGGGTGCCGGCGCCTCGGTGCTCCCGGTTGGGCCCCCGCTCCAGCATGGGGCGATCGTCAATCGCCTCAGCCTATCCTCCGACGAGCGCCGCCTCGCCACCGCCGCGAATGACGGCAAGGTCCGGGTCTGGAGCCTTCCGGACGGCCAACTCCTCGCCACCCTCGATCACCCATCCGATCCCAAGGACCTTTCCTTTGCAGCGGACGACCGCTTCCTGGTGTCCGCCTGCGCCGACGGCTCGGTTCGCTTGTGGGACGTGGGCTCGCGCACGCTGGCATTCACCTTCCCGCGGTCCGGAGCCCCGGCGGACACCGACGTGCTGATGACGGTCAGCCCTGACCGCCGCCTCCTCGCCTGCGCGGGGCGGAACGAGTCCATCCAAGTCTGGGACATCGCCCGTCACGAGCGGTTGGGCGCGCCGCTGCCCACCCCAGGTCGCGTCAACTGCGCCACGTTCAGTCCCGACGGCCGACGGCTGGCGGTGGGCATGGACAACCATCAGGTACTGGTCCAATCCGTGGGGTCCGACGAGGCGCCCATCACGATCGTCGAGGGAGCCGCGATTTATGCAGTCGACTTCTCCCCGGGGGGCCGACTCCTGGCAATCGGCTTCGGAGGCGAAGTCAGCCTTTGGGAACCCGGCCGGCGCGACTCCCGGCGCCTGCTTCACCAGGGAAGTACTCAGGTGCTCGCCGCCGAGTTCTCCCCGGACGGGCGGCGATTGGTGGTGTCCGCCTACGACGCCCCCGTGCGCATCCTGGATCCCGCCACGGGTGCGGCGGTCGGCGCCCCGATTCCCGCCGAGAGCCGGTTCCCCTACGGACAAGTCAGTCCCGATGGACGCAGCCTCGTGACGAGGTCCCAGAACGGCGTGGGCCGCTTCTGGGACCTCGAAACGGGCGCTCCCCTGACAGAGATCTTCGAGCACCAAGGCCGCATCAACGCCCTGGAGATCGCCCAGGACGGGCGCTCGGTCTTCACCGCCTCCCAGGACGGCACCGCCCAGGCCTGGACGAGGCAACAGCCTCCCCAACCGGCCGTTTCCTTCCCGCTCCAGGACCCTCAACCCGCTGCCATGTTCGGCCCTGATGGCCGCCGCGCATTCGTCTCCGTCGGACAGCACCGCCTCAACTCGGACGGGCCGCATTTCGCCGCGATCGTCGACACTGCCACTGGAGCCCTGGTGGGTCAGAGAATGCCCTGCGACGCGCAAGTGTTTCGCCTCGCCGTGTCGCCGGACGGCACCCGCGTGGCCACCGGGGGAGGCCGGGAATGCAGGATCTGGAACGCCGAAACCGGCGAACCCACCACCCCCGTCCTCCTCCATGGCGCGTCCGTCAACGAGATCGCCTTCTCCCCCGACGGCACTCGCCTCCGCCTCCGCGGATTTCTCGGCCCGCACCTGGGAGGTCGCGACCGGACGCCTCGTCGGGCGCCCAATGCGGCATCAGGACCAGGTAATGTCGGTCCGATTCCACCCGCATGGCCGGTCGATCGTCACCGCCAGCGTCGATACTCAAGTCCGGCTCTGGTCGGCCGAGACCGGCGAACCTCTCTGGCCCGAACCCATCCGCCACTCCGCCATCGTCTGGACCGCCGAGTTCAGCCCCGACGGACGGCGCATCGTGACCGCGTCCACGGATCGGTCCGCGGCGGTCTGGGACGCCTCCACTCGCCTCCGCATCGGAACCCCCATGCGCCACCAGAGCAGCGTCCTCGGCGCCCGCTTCAGCCCGGACGGATCCCGCATCCTCACCTTCTCCGAGGACGGTACCGCCCGCGTCTGGGACGCGGACACCGGCGCGCCCGTCTCGCCGCCCATGCGCCATGGCGCCCGTCTTTGGGCGGCAGAATTCAGTCCTGACAGCCGGCTGGTTGTCACCGGCGGAGAAGACCACACGGCACGTCTGTGGGACGCCACGATGGGGCGTCCGCTTATGGAACCGCTCCTCTGCCAGAACACCGTGACCGCCGTGGGGTTCAGTTCCGACGGCCGGCGGATCCTTGTCGCCAGCCGGGTGGACGCCCTCCGCCTCGCGGACGCGCCCCTCGCTCCCGGCCCGGTTCCGCCTTGGTTTCCTGAACTGATCGAGGCCATCGCGGGCAAGCGCGTCGACGAGCAGGGGGACCTGGTGCAGGTGGATCGCAGCGCGATCCAGCGTGGCCGCGATCCCGTCACCGGCCCAACAGGCACGGACTTCTACTCGCGCTGGGCGCGGGAATTCCTCCTGGACCGATTTCACTCCCCGGCGCCGCCCGTCGCCCCTTCGGGAAGATTAACTCGGTAGGTCGCGCACATTCCGTTCCGAGGGGGACATCGGGTCAGATCCAACTCAATCATGGGGAGGTGACTCCATCGCTCCCCGGTTCGCCGTTCTATCGCGGCAATAACTTACGCAATTGCTGCGTGGTTTGATCGCGATCCACCGCACTCGTCGCCACCGCGAACGTCAGTTCTTCCCACTCCGGCCCGTCGCGCTTCGGCTCGATTCCGTTGAGCCGCAAAAAGACCAGACACGCGCCCAACGCCGCCCGCTTGTTGCCGTCCACGAAGGGATGGTTCTTGCACACGTAGAACAGGTACGCCGCGGCCACCTCGGCGAGATCCTGGTAGGGCGATTGGCCGCTGAAACTGGCCTGCGGCGCGGCCACGGCCGACTCCAGCAACGCCATCTCACGCACGCCGTCCGAGCCGCCAAACCGGGCGATCGCCTCGGCGTGGATCTCCCGCACGATCTCGACCGTCAGGTGGAAGCAATCCTCCGGTGTGGTGCTCATGCCAGTTTCCGCATCGTCCGGGCGTAATCCTTCATCGTCGTCTGGATCACACGCGACACCTCCGCCCGTGAGGGCTTGGGCCGCAGCGGGGTGATCGTAATCGTGCCGCCCTCATGAACCTCCACGTTCACCTGGTCGCCCGCCTTCAGATGCGCCAGGTCCATCAACGCCGCGTCGAACATCAACCCCTGCGAGTTGCCGATCTTGGTGATGGTCTTGATCACGTAGTAAAACTATGTTTGACGCAACTCCCGGTCAAGCCGCCCGCCGCAAACCTTCCTTCCCCGTGCTGCTCCTGGGCGTGGCTTCTCCGTCGCTCTCCGTTCTGTTTCGGAGATCGGTGTGTGAGATGCCTCGGCGATTGACGGCCTGTCACCGGGTCGTGAGCATGCCTCAATGCTCCCTTCCCGCGCGCACCTCGCTGTGATCCTTGGGATGGGAGTTCTGATCCTTGGCACCGTCCAGGGTTGGGCTGCCGCGACGCGGGTGAACCTGGAATTCATCGAGGCCAGCTTTTTCGGCGACATCATGGCGGGCACCGTCGTGCTGCGCGAATCGTCCACGGGCGACCCGATCCCAGGGCAGGCGGTGTTCGCCAAGCTCGATTCGGGGAACCGGGATGCGACGGAGTGGATGCCCTTCGCCACCGACGAGCAGGGGCAGGCTCACATCACCATCGGGCGTCTCTATCGCAAGGACGGAACCGCCTACGAGACTTCGAAGTTTTTCGCCGAATTCAACATCCGGCGCAGCGGCGGGCTCACGGTCGTCGATCCGAGCTTCACCAGCGCCCATGTCGATCGGACCATCCCGAGTTCCTCCGGTGCGTCGCCCAGGGCGGAGGTGGCAGGGCCGATGATCGGAGGCGTGACGGTTCCGCCAGATGAGATCTGCCTTGGCCGGGAGCTCCGATTTGTCTCCTTGTCCTACGCGGCCGATGCCCCGGTTCCCGAGCCGAATGCCGGGATCGACGACTGGTATTGGACCCTCAGCGACCCGACGGGAGCGAAAACCCGTGGCAACGGTCCAGCCATTTTCTTCCGTACCACAGTCGCCGGAATCCACGAGCTTCAGCTCGTGGTCTGGGACTTGCACGGGCGCGTCGGTTCCACGACCCGGACCTTCGTCGTTGGGGAAGGCAGCTTCATCACCCAAGAGTTCGTGCGCGAGTTCGGCGCGTGTCCCGCGATTGCGACGGGGCCCGGGCCCTCCAAGAAGTTTGGGACCGAGTTCGCCAATGGCCACGTCGAGGTGCAGTGCGTGCAGGGAAATCCAGCGACCCAGTGTTACGACTTCGTGGTCCGCTGGCACGAATCGGATGGCACCCAGAAGGTGATCGGGCTTTGCACGTTTCCGCTGGGTCAGAACTCGCTCATCATCCAGGCCGACACCTGCACGCGCCGGATCATCCATGTCCGGTGGCTCAACGCCGAAGGGCACTATCGGGATCGCACCCGGTGCGCCCACGATGCCAATGGCAACGGCGTCTACGACGGCAACAGTTACCACTACTTCCCCGAGACCGGACAATTCCGGTTGGACCGACTCTATAAGGTGTTCCGCACCACGTGGACCGATTGTGCAGGCCATCCCGTGCCCCATCCGGTGCCGTGGAAAGAGATCGGAGCCTGGCGATACCGCGCTCAACAGGA
>JADLFD010000711.1 GCA_020845805.1 Verrucomicrobiales bacterium
ACCAACGCCGCAATCCCCAGCACGCCCAGCACCCGGGCCAGGATCACCGGCCCCGACGGCGCCGCGCTCGGCCAATCGTGGGTGCGGCTGTGCACCACCGCGTCGCGCAATAAACAGCGCTGAAGATAGTTCAATGGCGCACCCGGGGCCCCAACCTGCTGCACCGCGGTCAGCACCAATCCCTTCAACTCCGGGAACCGCGACTCCACCAGCAACGCCGCACTCCGGGAATCCGGTTCCCCCGGCGGACGCCGCAGCATGAGGACCACCATGGTGGCCATACCCAGGGCCAGCGCCATGGTCTTCCACCACGGCGACACCCCTCCCACCGCCACCTGCAAAACCAGGATCCCCAGCACCACGCCCGCCGCGGCCACTCCGCCCAAACCCACGCGCCGCCAAAACCGGACCTGCTTTTGCCGACGCAGCACCGGTGCCAACTGGGATTTCAACAGGGCTTCCGTCATGGGACCACCTCTCGTTCGTACTGCATCCTCCGACTGCTCCACGCCGCGATCGCCGACTCCACCAGCAGCACGCCCAGCGTGGCCGCGATCAACCAACGCCAGAGCTTCTGGCGGCTCTCCGTCTCCACCGCCGCCAACTGCTCCCGCGCCACCGGATCGGGCTTTGACTCCGCCTCCTGCACCCGCACCGGCGCCCCCAAGGACTCAAGCGACTCCAGGGCTCCCGGCGCAGTGCGCGACTCGGCTCCCTCCACGTTCACGGCATGGCGCAACGCCGGTCCACCCGCCTCCACGGTGTAGATCCCGGGTGCCAGGGTCGCGGCAAATCGCGTCACCCCCGCCGCCACTTCGGATCGCTCCCCCGACGGCAGTCGCACCGTGCGCACCCCGGTCCCAACCTCCGGCAGCGGCAGCGAATCCCCCACCGTCCAGGGCTTCGCCCCCTCCACCGCGCCTCCCGCATACTCCAGCACCGCACAAAAAAACGGCACAAACTTGGTCGAGAGCCCAAACTGACTCTCCGCGGGTTCCCAACCGCTGGCCAGGATCAATACCCGACCCTGACCCGCCGCCACTTCCGCCCACGCCACATCTCCGGAATCGAAACTCGCCATCACGCGCGCTCCCGGCACCGCCGAGAGATCCACGCGGCGATGCTTCCAGAAATGGATCTTGGTGAAATCGCCAAACCGCGGATCCGCAAACACCGCCAGCACGGGATGCCGCGTGTCCACGGATGCCAGCATGGCATAACGTCGCAGCCCCGCCTCGCGCACCGGCACCTCCGCCACGCCCAGCAAGGTCCCCAGCCCGCCATAGGCCTCCGCGGTCCCCGGCGCGAACACCACGGTCTTGCCGCGCTCCACTTCCGCTCGCAACGCGCGTGCCGTCGCTTCCGGAAGCGAATCAGTCACCACCACCAGCTTGGCCGCCGCCAGCCGGGCCGGATCCAGCGCGGCCCTCGCCGGAGCCGCCGTCAGGCGCACCGAAAGGCGGCCGGCAACCGGCAGCGCCTTGCGCAGGAAGAACAACGCCTGCTGCGGATCCTCGGTGACCGCGTCGCTTCCCAGGTACAGCACGTCCACGGCGGAGAACACGGGAGGCACGACGTGCACCTCGTTGTCGAATGACTCCTCGTCACCACGCAGCATCACGCGATCGACCGCCGCCCCCGCTGGCACCGGCAACGGAACCACCCGGCTCTGACCCGGCGGCACGAGCACTTCTTCGGCGCGCCCCAGAAACCCCTCGCCCGTCGGCGCACGCCAACCGACCTCAAAGCGGCCCTGGGTCGCGTCCGAGGAGTTCACCACCCGGACCCGCACCACCGCCTGGGTCGCCGACGCCGACTCGGACATCTCCGCCACCCACTGCAGGCCCGCATTGCCCGCGTGCCGCGGCTTGACCGTCTCCACCGCCAACTCCATGCCCTTGGGCCAGTCGAACGCAGGCAATCGCTCCAGACGGGCCCCCTCCTGCAAATCCGTCACCACCACCACACGCTGCCTGCCGCGCCGCGCCGGGGCGCCCGCACCCGACCCCGTGCTCCCCTCGGCCAACGCTTCGGCTCCCGTCGCCAGCGCGTCATCCAGATGCGTCCCCATCCAACCCGGCTGCGTTTCGCGCAGCCGGCCCGCCACCAGCGCCGCACGCGACCCCGCCGGCGTGGCGCCCCATTCCGCAAACGTGACCAGCGGACGCGCCTGCACGTCGAACACCCAGACGGAAACCTCGTCCGCGGGCGAGGCCTCGCGCACCCGCGTCTCCACCCGCTCGCGCGCGGCTTCCCACAGCCCGGCCCGCCGCATGCTCGCGCTCACATCCACCAGATGCAGCACGCGCTCCGGCGGTTTGTCCGAAAGATCCACCAGGGTGCTGTCGCGCAGAAACGGGCGCGCGAACCCCGCCGCCAGCAACACCAACGCCAGACACCGCAGCGCCAGCAGCAGCAGATCTTCGATCCGGTTGCGCCGCGTCACACGCGGCGGCGTCTGCGTGAGAAACAGCAGGGAACTGAACGGCATCCGCTCCCGCGTGGTCCGGCGCACGAGATGGAACAGGATGGGCAACGCGACCGCCGCCGCACCCGCCAGAAACAAGGGTGCCAGGAAGTTCATGCGACGCCTGCGGCCCTCCCCCCGCGTGCGCGCCGCACCGCGCGCGGCATCCGGCTCCGGTCCCGAAGAAACGCTGCCAACGCCACTTCCAGGGGTTGGTCAGTGCTCAGTCGATGCAGCAGAATTCCCAACCGCTCGCACATGCGACGCACGTGCGCAGTATGCTCCTCGAATCGCTCCCGATACCGCGCCCGCGCCTGCTCCGGGTCCACGTACAACAAACGGCCGGTCTCCACGTCTTCCAACCACCCGGCCTGTGCGAGGTTCAACGTGAGCTCCACGGGATCCAGGACCTGAAAAAGGGTGACCTCGTGCCCCATCGCCGCCAGCACCTGCAGGCTGCGCTCCAACCGGTCCACCGGCGCCAGCAGATCCGAAATCAACACCACCACGCCGCGCTTGCGGATGATTTCCGCCGCCCGCTGCAGCGGCGCCACCAGATCGGTGTCACGCCCGCCCGACGCCGCCTCCAGCGCGAGCAGCAGGCGCCGCAGGTGCGTGCGCCGATGCCGCGCCGGCAGGTAGTCGCGCACGGTCTCGTCAAAGGTCAGCAACCCGGTGGCATCGCCCTGCCCATGCAACAGGTAGGCCATCGAGGCCGCCAGGGTCGCCGCATACGCCGCCTTGGTGTACCCCGTCGAACCAAAGTCCATCGACCGGCTGCGATCCACCAGCAGATGGCACCGCAGGTTGGTCTCGTCCTCGAACCGCTTGATGAAATGCCGGTCGCTCCGGCCCAGCAACCGCCAGTCCAGATACCGCAGATCATCGCCCGGGGTGTACTCGCGATACTCGGTGAACTCCACCGAGAAGCCGTGGTACGGACTGCGATGCATGCCGCTCCAGAATCCCTCCACCACGACGCGCGCACGCCACTCGAGGTTCCGCAGTGCCATCAGCACTTTCGGATCCATCGCGCGCCCCTGCGCCACCGCCTCCTGGGAGCCCATCACACTCATCTCAGACCTGGGTCTTCCCCGGCGCGGTCACCGTCTCCAGGAGTTTGCGCACCAGGGTATCCACGCGCACGCCGTCCGCTTCCGCCCGATAATTCAGCAGCAGCCGGTGGCGCAACACGGGCAGCGCCAGGGATTGGATGTCCTCCACCGTGACATGGGCGCGACCCTGCAACAACGCGCGCGCCTTGCCCCCCAGCACCAGGTTTTGCGCCGCACGCGTGCCCGCACCCCACGTCACCCAATCGGTCACAAAGGAAGGCGCCCCAGCGACGGGACGGGACGCCGCCGCCAGCCGCACCGCGTAGCGCACGACCTCCTCCGCCACCGGCACTTGCCGCACCATCTCGTGGAAGCGCAGCACGTCCGCCCCATCAAACAGGGGTTCGATCCTCTCGGACTTGCGCCCCGTGGTGCGCACGATGACCTCCACCTCGTCGTTCTCCGGCAGGTAATCCATCACCACGTTGAACATGAACCGGTCCAACTGCGCCTCAGGCAGTGGGTACGTCCCCTCCATCTCGATGGGATTCTGGGTGGCCAGCACGAAGAAGGGCGGGGCCAGGGTGTGACGCACGCCGGCCACCGTGACCTGGTGCTCCTGCATCGCCTCCAACAGCGCCGCCTGCGTCTTCGGCGGCGTGCGGTTGATCTCATCGGCCAGGATCATGTTGGCGAACACCGGACCGGGAACGAACACCATCCGCCGTTCACCGCCGGAATCCTGCAGAATCTCCGTGCCGGTGATGTCCGCCGGCATCAGGTCGGGCGTGAACTGGATGCGCTGGAAACGCAGGTGGAAGATCTGCGCGATGGATTTCACCAACAGGGTCTTCGCCAGTCCGGGCGCACCCGTGATCAGGCAGTGCCCTCCCGCCACCAGCGCCAGCAGGATCTGCTCGATCACCTCCTGCTGCCCGACGATCGCCTTGCCCAGCTCGGCCAGGATCCGCTCCCGGCCGCGCCCAAGCTTCTCAATCACCTCGCGCTCGGCGAGCAAGGGGTCCACCGCCGGCGGCGCGGCAGAGGGCGGAGGCGGGTTCGGCGTCGGCGTCGGAGTCGGCGGGGAGGACGACGGCGCCGTCGGCTCGAGCTGCGGCGGCAGGGAAGGCGGGTTGGTGCTCATCAGTGGGTCATGATGTGGAAGATGATATTGATGCCGAGCGGATAGGAAACCTTCTCGGAGAATTGGTGGAAGTAATAGTCGTTCTCGCCCTCGCGCTCCCAACCGTCGCCGTTGTCGGTGTTGTGCGTGGCCAGCACCATCAGCCGACCGTCATCATCAAACAGCGCGCGATGGTGCACCTCCTGCGCATCGGGCTGCTCCCAGGTGATGCCGTCCTCCTCGCTCTGAATGCCACGCCACACGTTCGGCACCTGCCCCTTGGCCTCGATCTTGAACGGGCGCTGATAGATCTCATGCGTGAGCGGCAACTCGACGAACTCACGATCCGGGAACACCTCGCGCATCACCCGCGCCACATTCTCCCAGGCCGCTTCACCCCAGAAATCGTCCAGCATCAGGAACCCGCCATTGAGCAGATACCGCCGCAGGGCGAGCACCTCATGCTCATCCAGCCACAACCCGCCCGGCTCGACGATGTAGAGAAACGGGTAGTCGGTCAGATCACGCTCGGTCAGGCTCAGCAGGCGTCCGTCCGGATCCACCCGCACCGAGGTCATCTGCTGCACGCGATAGGACAGGTTCAAATCGCTGTCCGGACAGTCCGTCGTCCAGTCCCCGCGGCTCGCATGGCCCCCACGCGTGTACTTCACGCGCGCAAAGGTGAACACATCGGTCTCAAACCCGGTGGCGTTCGTCCAAACGGGCGTCCCGGTGCTGTGCGATTCCACCTCCCGCGCGGTGCGCGCAGAATCCGGGACATGCGTCTCACGGAACCAACCGCCCCGACCCCGACGCTGTGCGAACACGAGGCACCCGGTCAGGACGACCCACCCGAAGACGAATGCCACGCGCTTCATCGAACGTCGCTCCTCCCCGGCTCCCGCGCCGGCACCGGGGACGCGGGGGATTCGGCAGGCGTGGGCGGCGGGTTTTTCGAAGCCAGTTCCCGCAGCAAAGCCAGCGCGGCCCGGTGCCGCGGCACGTCCGCCAGCGCCTGCAGGACGTGCCGCTTGGCTCCCGCCGGATCATCACGCACCAGCAGCTGCGCCAGCCGATAGTGAACCTCCGAGGGATTCGCCGGATCCAGTCGCAGCAGGGTGCGCGAAGCCGCCACCGCCCCGCGCCGGTCCCCACCCGCTTCTCGGGCCTGCGACAAGTACCGGTAGGGAAGCGCCACGAGTGGATCCACTGCCAGATACCGCTCCGCGTTGGTCGTCACCATCCCCCACTCCGCCGCCGCGGCCCCGAGCTCCATCAGACGCGCGTAGGCGTCCACCGCCTCGGCGTCCATCGCCGCCCAACGCTCCAAAGCCTGACGCTCCGACGTCGCGTCACCACGTCGCCGATGCACCTGCACCAATAGCGGATGCGCACTCTCCGCTCCCGTCTGCTCGGGATAGATCGCCAGGGACTGCTGCAACAGCGGAAGCGCGTCGTCCCATCGCCCCGCCATCACGTGGCGTCGCGCCGTATTCATCAGCGCCCAATAGTTCGTGCCGCCTCCCAACACCTCAGGCAACGCCGCGCGAACCCCGGGAGTCGCCCCAGCCTCCTCCTCGTCCCCCGCACGCCCGCGTCCGCCCGGCCGCTTCGGCCGGTCCCACGTCAACCCGCGGCCCATGGCCAGGGCCTTCTCACGCGCAAATGCGGCGAATCCCTGCTCCAGGTCCTCCATCGCCACGGCCCGCTTTCCCAGGGTGTCGTTGATGAAGACGCCCTCGCGCAAATCCTTCAGCACCGCACGCAGGCTCTCCAAACCGTACTTCGCCACCAGGTACTCCACCACCAGCGAGGATTGGTAATAAGCAAACTGCAGGTGCTGCGGAGTCTTGGGCGTGAGAAACGCCGCGCTGAGCTTGCTCACCGGCGTCAGCTCCCCCTCCAGGATCATCTCGCGGTGGGAAGGGTTCAACTGCTCGCCCCACGCCGGATCGGCCAACCGCTCCTCATACACGGAGATCCCCTCGCTCAGCCATCGCGGCATGCGGTTGGCAGTCAGTTGCAAGGTCACCACATGACAGAACTCGTGCCACAACACCGCCTCCCAGTTCACCGACTTGTTCCGCGTCGAGGCCGGGCTGTTCGCCGTGATCACCCGCCCAAAACAGACGCCCAGATACCCGGGATTGTCGGGCATGCCAAAGGTGCGGACCCCGAAGTCCTTCGACTCGGGAAAAATCTCCACGATGGTGGTCTGGGTCAGTTCCAGCCCGTACTTGGTCGCCAATGCCAGGCGCGCCCGTTCGAGCAACGCCATCACGCGCTCCCCGTATATCGCCGATTCCCGCGCATGCATGCGGACCGTGAAATGCGCGTTGGTCAGGGTGACGAACGCTTTCATGGTGTCGAACAAGGTCGCCAGGTTGTAGGCCGCCACGTCGTAGCCGTCCGCGGCATGCACCTCCTGCACCATCTCCCACCCGGAGGCATCCTCCCCCAACCGCAACAGGTCGCTCGCCAACTGCGCCTTGGCCGGTAGATACCCCGCCTCAAATCGCAGCGCCTCCCGCTGCAACTCGGCCCCTTCGGCAAACCGATACTTCTGCGACAGCTTCTGCCCCATCAGATGCGGCACACGCGGGTTCGTCGGCCACGGCTCCAACGCCTTCCGACGCGCCTGCTCCTCGGCTTCCTGATCGCTCCGAAGATGGGCGATCACGGCCTCGTATGCCCACACCTCCGGATGCGCCGGGTTGAACCCCCGCACCTCCTTCAACGCCTCCCGTGCGCCGTCGTAGTCCTCCGCATCAATGCGGTGGTCCGCCAGCAGCAACCAACTGGGTGCATGCTTCGGATTCGCCTTCAACGCCGCCTCCAAAGCTTCCCCCATCACCTTGCGGTCGGAGTCCGCAAACGCTCGCGCCCGGCCGTAATGCAGATCCGCATCGTCGGGAAACCGCTTGAGCGCCTCGTCAAACTGCTTGGCGGCCAAAGCAAAGTCGCCCTTGTCCAACGCCAACTCCCCCGCTGCCAACGGCGCCTCCCGCTGGTCCGGAGCCCCCTTCTTCGCCACCGCGTAGATCCGTTCCAAGACTTCCTTGGGATCCGCCCCCGCCGCCAACAGCGCGCGCCCCACTACCACCAGGTCCGCGGCCTCCCGATACGCCCATGGACTGCGCGACACCAACTGGGGAATCTCCGCCACCGCCTCCCGCGCCTGACGCGGACGGCCATTCATCGAGAAAGCGTCCCGCGCCAGCCAACGAAGCGTCACGCTGCGCGGAACCCGCACCAACGCGTTCGAACAGGCAGCGTCCGCCTCGGGGTACTTCCCCTGCGCCAGCAACCCCTCCACCCGCACCCGGTGCCAGCCCTCATCCCGCGCATTGTCCTCCAACTCGTCCTCGGCCAGTTCCACCGCCTTCCCGTACTCTCCGGTGGCCAAAGCCTTCCGTCCGTCCGCCACCGTCGCCCCTTCCCCCCGCCACCCACCCATCATCAGAATCGCACCGACGACGACCACTCCCCACCCCACCCGAAGGACAGGCGGCAGGATTCGCCGGAGTTCAACCCGTCTCAGCACGCCGTACTCTTGAACGCACTTGCGCAGACTCTCAAGCGGCGGCTTGCCCAGAATCCGAATTCCCCTCGTGCAAAGTTTGCGCGCTTCCCACCCCCCTGTAAGCCTCTCCCCACAATCTCACTCGCCAACCGCACCCCCATCCCCTCCCGCCCCGCCATGCGCTCGCTCCTCCTCCCGCTGCTCGCCGCCGGACTGGCCGCCGGTTGCGCCCCCCATCTCCGGCAGCCGCACCTACCCCCGCCCGCCCTCTACTCGGCTTCTCCCGCCCCGTCCCTCGCCCTTCCCGCCGCCCTCCGCACCGCCTCCTCCACCGGAAAACGTGTGCTGCTCGTCTTCGGCGCCGACTGGTGCAGCGACTCACGCGCCATGCACCGCCGCCTGACCACCGACCCCACCCTCGCCCCCCTCGTCACCGAGTCCTTCCACCTCGTGCTGGTGGACGTCGGAGAACGCCACGGCCCACTCTGGGACGCACCGGTCGTCCAAACCTACGGCCAGCCGTTCCAGGACCGTGGTATCCCCGCCCTGGTCGTGCTCGACCCCGACGGCACCCAACTCACGCATCGCGACAACAACCCACTCGTGGACTCCGACCACCGCCGCCCCCGACGGCTCCGCGCTTTCCTCCAACGCTGGGCCCCTCCCCGCCCCGGGTCCTGACCCCAAAACCCAACATCCGCCATCCGCTTTTCCCTTGCGAAGGATGTTCATGGTCTCAACCGCAAACCACCCGTATCCCAGGGTTCTCCCGGACGGTTTGCGAGTCGGAATCCCCCGCAATGGCGTCGAGTCCGGAGCAATTCACCCCTAAGCGCTTCCCCTTGGCCTGCCGATATCTGAGTCGAGTGAACAAGGTCTTCTACGAGCTGAAATTCTCTGGGAAACTCCCCTCCCCGGCCGCGGTGGGGATGAAGATCTTGCAGCTGACTCAGCAGGAAGACTGCGGGCTCGACGAAATCACCAAGGTGGTCCGCGCCGATCCCTCCCTGACCGGCCGCATCCTGAAAGTCGCCAACGCCGGTCTGCCCAAGGGCGGCTCGTCCCGCGCCCCACTCGAGGAAGCCGTCCTGAAGCTGGGCCTCTCCACGCTCCGCGATCTGGTCCTCGGCTTTTCCCTCATCGCCACCAACTCCAAAGGCGGCTGTGCCGGCTTCGACTACGGTGCGTTCTGGCACGCCTCCCTCGGCCGCGCCGTCGCCGCCCAGCACCTCACCGAACTCAGCGGACGCGAGGCCGCCTCCGAAGCCTACGTCTTCGGACTCCTCTGCGGGATCGGCGAACTCGGCCTCGCCGCCGCCCACCCCGACCGCTACGCCACTCTCCTCCAATCCAATCCCCAGGCCCAAACCAACGCCGCTCGCGCCCCTCTCGAGTCGCGCGAGTTCGGTATCCACCACGCCGAACTGACCGAAGCCCTCCTGCGCGACTGGGGCTTCCCAGAACGCCTCGCCCACGCCGCTGCCACGTATTGGCAGGAGGTCCGCCCCGACTCCGGTGAATCCGAACGCCTGGTCTCCCTGCGCCGCACGCTGCTGCTGGCGCAACGCGTGGTCAACCACCTCGCCTACGCCAACTCGTCCGCGGACCCCCTCCCCGAACCGCTGCGCACCGATCTGCTCGATCTCGGGATCGAGTCCGACCGCATCGACCCCGCCCTCGTCGCCATCCGCACCGCCTGGGCCGAATGGGGCGCCCTGCTGAACGTCACCGCCCCCAAACCCGTCCCGCGCCCTGATGCCCAGGCCTCCAAAAACAACCCGGCCGAGACCACCACGGTCGACCCCCTAACCCCGCCTCCCGGCCCGCTGCCCATCGATATCCTGATCCTCGAACCCAACGACGAACTCGCCCGCACGTTCGAGGATCTCCTCCGAACAGCCGGCAAGTGCGTCGTCCGAACCCGCACGGTCTCGGAATCCCTGGCTCTCGCCATGACGCGCCCCACGCGATTGGTCATCGCCCACGGCGGTCCGGACGATGCGGAAGCCCTCGAACTCTGCACCGC